>NZ_JAGTJY010000100.1:0-22389 GCF_018195695.1 Achromobacter sp. Marseille-Q0513
CTGCAGCACATCAGCCATACCCATCCCGCCGACTTCCTCGCGCACCTGGCCGAGGCCCATGCGCGCGAGGCCAGCCCGGCCGCGCGCAATGCGATGACGCAGATCCTGCTCAACTCGCGCATGGCCGCGACGGACCGGCGCCCCATCTGCCAGGACACCGGCATCGTCAACGTGCTGCTTGAAGTCGGCATGGACGCGCGCTGGAGCGGCTTCGACGACGGCCTGGAGGATGCGGTCAACGAAGGCGTGCGCCTAGCCTACCGCCATCCCGACAATCCGCTGCGCGCGTCGGTGGTGTCCGATCCGCTGTTCGGCCGCCCCAACACGCGCGACAACACGCCGGCGGTCATCCATGCCCGCGTCGTGCCTGGCGGCACGTTGACGGTCACTGTGGCGGCCAAGGGCGGCGGCTCCGAGAACAAGGCCCGGCTGGCCATGCTGAACCCGGGCGACAGCGTAGTCGACTGGGTGTTGCGCACGGTGCCCGAGCTGGGCGCGGGCTGGTGCCCGCCCGGCATCCTGGGCATCGGCGTGGGCGGCACCGCCGAGAAGGCCATGCAGCTGGCCAAGGAAAGCCTGATGGAACCGCTGGACATGCTGTCGCTGCGCGCCGCGCTGCGGGCCGGCCGCAAGCTGACGCCGGAACAGGCCCTGCGCGTCGAGCTGCATGAACGGGTCAACGCGCTGGGCATCGGCGCGCAGGGCCTGGGCGGGCTCAGCACGGTGCTGGACGTCAAGCTCAGGACCCATCCCACGCATGCCGCCGCCAAGCCCGTCGCGCTGATTCCGAACTGCGCCGCCAACCGCCACGTCCGCTTCACCCTCGACGGCGGCGGCCCGGCCCGGTTCGAGGCGCCGCCGCCCGAGGCCTGGCCGGACCTGGCGCCGGCGGCCGCCGTCGACGGCCGGCGCGTCGACCTGGACACGCTGACGCGCAAAGACATCGCGCAATGGCGCGCCGGCGACACGCTGCTGCTCAACGGCCGCATGCTCACCGGCCGCGATGCCGCGCACCGGCGCATCCAGGATCTGCTGGCGCGCGGCGAGCCCATGCCCGTCGATTTCGCAGGCCGGGTCATCTACTACGTCGGCCCGGTGGACCCGGTGCGCAATGAGGCCGTCGGCCCCGCCGGGCCCACCACGTCCACGCGCATGGACGGCTACACGGAGATGATGCTGGCGCAAGGCGGCCTGCTGGCGATGGTGGGCAAGGCCGAACGCGGACCCGAGGCTGTCGCGGCGATCCGGCGCCATCGCGCCGCCTACCTGATCGCCGTCGGCGGCGCCGCCTATCTGGTGTCCCAGGCCATCCGAGGCGCGCGCGTGGTGGCGTTCGAGGACCTGGGCATGGAAGCCATCTACGAGTTCGACGTGGTCGACATGCCCGTCACCGTGGCGGTGGACTCGCGGGGCGGCAACGTGCACGAGGACGGGCCCGCGCGATGGCGGCGCGCGCCGGCGGGCGCCATCGGCGGCATCGCGATCCGCAGCGCCTGAACGGCGGCGCGGCCCGCGCCGCCTCAGTGTTCGATGAACTCTTCCAGGCGCCGCACCGGCGAGTCCGCCGGACGCGGCGTCTGCTTGGGCACGGGCTTGCCCGAACCATCCAGCGGGTCGATCTTGGGATCGTCCCAGGTGCCGGTGACGGCGTACTCCATGGTCATCGCGCTCGCCAGCGGATGCTTGAGCAGCCACTGCGTCACGAAAGCGCCCAGGCCGATCAGCGGATTGACGGCCAGCGCCGTCACCACCGCCGCGCCGCTGGCGTCCAGGTTCGGAATCACCACGGCCTTGAGGTTCCAGCGTTCCTGCACCACGTTCACGTCGCCGGCCAGCACGATAGCCGCCACGGGCCCGTTGACCTTGTAGCCGTCGGTGCGCAACACGCCGTCGGACAGCTTCATGTGGCCTCGGATGGTGTCGAACGGAAAGCCGTCGCGCAGCAGGCTGGTGGGGTTGGCTTCCAGCTTGGCCAGGCGCTGCAGCGATTGCAGCGACAGCAGTTCCAGCAGCCGCGCCGTGCGCGAGTTCACGTGCATGAAGCGACCCTTGTCGACACTGACCTCCACCTCGCCGTCGATGTCGGCGATATTGTGGGTCCAGGGCAGGTTGCGCCAGGTCATGCGGCCCTGCATCGAGCCATCCCCGCCCGACACCATCTTCTCGAAGCCGATCCGGTCCATGAAGCCGCCCAGGTTGGCGAACTTGATCGCGGCGTCCACGGTCAGGCCGCGACTGGCGCCATCCAGCGTCCAGTCGCCCTTGGCGTCGAGCTTGGCGGCGTCATTGGCGATGGACAGCTTGTCCAGCCGCCAGCGGCGGCCGCGCTCCAGGTTGGTGCCCAGCACCTGCAATTCGCCCAGGTTCTTGCCATAGAGCAGGAACTGCTTGGCCTGCAAATCGATGGCGGGAATGTCGGACAGATCGCTGTTCGAGGACAGGGCCTCGTCGGCCTTGTTGCCGTCGTCCTCGCCGCCCAGCGCCAGGTGCTTCAGGCGCGCGGTGATCTGGCCGGCGATGGCGCCGGAGGCCTCGCGCCATTCCAGCGAACCAGCCGCCTGGCGCGACTGGATGTCCACGCGCCACTGCGCCGGATCCGGACGGGTGGCGTACAGGGTCAGGTCATTGAGCGTATAGCCGCCGGTGCGCAACACGCCCGTGGCCAGGCTGACGCGGCCGGGCGGCGGCAGGATCGGCTTGGGCGCCGGCTTGCCCTTGCCGGGCTGGACGGAAAAACCGTCGCCGACCTTTTCCCAGCCGTCCATGTCCAGTTCCGGCAGGCTGGCGCTCAGGCTCAGCGCCGCTTCGGTCGGCAGGCTGGCCGGACGGTTGATGCCGACCGCGCCGCGCGCGAAATACGATGCCGACCTGCTGGCGGGATCGCGCTCGAGCAGCGCGTTGACCGTCGTGCCCAGGCTGGCCGTCAGCCAGCGCCGGCCACGGCTGCCCTGGTCCTGCGCGGAGCCCCATTGCAGCTTCAACGGCTGCGAGGACTGCGCGGACTTGCCCACCGGCGCCGGCATGTCGATCGCCATCCCCGCCAGGTCGGACTCGGCCGAGATCTCGACCGCGCCGCCCTTCTGGTAGCTGAGCTTGCCCTTGTACGCGGCCTTGCCCGAGAAGCGCGACATCGACGCGGTATTGCTGATCTGCGTCAGGCCGGAGCCGGCCAGCGTGCCCTCGAAGTTCAGCGCGTCGCCGCTTTGCGCCAGGCGTCCGGAGATCTTCACGGGCCCGCCCAGGAACTGGGCGCGGACCTCGCGGGTCTGCACGCCCTTCTCGGAGAACTCCAGGTCGCCGTGCATCTGCGTCAGCAGCGGCATTTCCGGCATGAAGGTGAAGCTGTTGTCGGCGAACTGGATATGGCCGTCCACCTGCGTGTCGTCGGTATTGAGCAGCGGCACCGTCAGCTTGATCGGCATGCGCCAGTCGCCCGTGCCCTGGGCCTCGTCCAGCGCGCCATCGAGCAGCTTGCCCAGCGGCGAATTGTCCACCAGGGCCAGATAGGCCGGCACCGGCCCCGAGCTGTTGCCCGTGACCTGCAGCACGGAATTGAATTCCATGTTCGGAATGACCGCGCTGACCGAGCCCAGCGTCAGCGTCTGGCCCGGCGCCGGGTGCATGAGCGCGCCGCCCGCCGAGTCCAGCGCCAGGCTGACCTTGTCGATACGGAAATTGCCGGACAGGTTTTCAAGCCTGGGCCAGGCCTTGCGCTGCGGCCGCGCGGGGGCATAGTCCACGATCGCGCCGGCGTACTCGCCGGCGATGACGAATTCGCCCTGCGCGCCCGGCGCGCCGTAAGGGAAATCGTCCAGGTCGCCTTTCAGCGTGATCGCCGCCGAGCGCATTTCGCCCGCCGGCAGGCCGGTGGCCAGCCACTCGCGCGCGTCGGGATTGACCGTGAGCGGCAGGTAGCGGTGGATGGCCGGCATGGCGCCACGGATCATCACGCCGCGCAGGTCCGCGCTGCCGGCGGCGGTCTTGCCCTCGGCGCGCCACTGGCCTTGCAGGCGCGCGTCCAGGTCCTCGTTGCGGACCCGCAGCTCGGCGATGTCGACGAACCAGTCGCGCGCATCCGGGCCCTTGATCTGCGCGTCCACGTCCAGCTCGCCCACTTTGACGGTCGGCTGTTCGAAGACGTCGGGCAGCGTGAGCTGGAACCGTTCGGCGCGACCCTTGAGCGAGGCGTTGGGCGCGCCCGGGCTGCGAGCCAGGGCCAGGCTGTCCGTCTGGATGAAATCACCCGGCAGCCCCTGCACGCGGAACTGCGCGTACTCGCCGCGCAGCGCCGGCCCCTTCGGGCGCGCCGCCCAGGACAGGCCGCGCACGGCCAGGTCCGAGGTCAGCTCGGTGAACTTGCCGTGGTCCAGCTGCAGCCAGGCGCGGCCGCTCAGGCGGCCAGCCACGGGCAGCGCCGGCAGCCAGGGCGACCAGGCCAAAGGCTCCAGGTCGTCGGCCTGCAGATAGATCTGTCCGCTCCAGTTGGCGGGGTTGCGCGCGTCGCCCGAGAACAGGCCGCGATTGAACTCGGCCCGCAGGTCCAGCTGCCGGGCCAGCGCCTCGTCGGCCGAGGCGCGCAGCGCGAATCGATGCGACAGCCGGCCGTTGCGCGCCAGGAATTCCACGCCGCGCAGCGTCAGTTCCGGCGCCTGGCGCAACTCGTCCTGCCAGCGGATGACGGCGCCGTGGATCAGCAATTCGCGCTGCGAGGTCAGCCAGCGCAGCGCGGGATGGTCCAGCCCGGGCGCGGGGCCGCCCTGGTCATTCAGGTCGATCGCCATGCCGGCGACCCAGAGGCGGTTCTGCGCGTCGCGACGCAGGCTCAGTTCGGGCTGGTCGAGCTGCAATTGCAGCAGCCGGGGCGACAGGGTCAGGATGCTGCGCCAGGCCAGCACCGCGGATACCTTGGGCAGGGTCAGCACGGCATCGGCGCCGGCTGCGCCGTCATGGACCTGGACCGAGGCCAGGTCCAGCCTGGGATTGAGGCCCTGCCAATTGGCCTTGAGCGCGCCGATCGAAACCTGTGCGCCCAACGCCTGGCTGGCGTAGGCTTCTATCTGGGGCCGCCACTGGTCGACGCGGGGCAGAACCCAATAGCGCAGGCCCAGCAACCCGATGGCGGCGACGCCATAAACGGCCAGCGCGCCCCAGTACAGGCCGCGGAGCACTTTTTTCGGAACAGACACGGATCAGTGGGCAGGAGTAAGGGTCTTGCGGTATCGTCCCCACTTATACCTGAAACGCGTCCTTTAGTCTGCGCCTATTTCATCATGACACCATCGCCCACCCTCGCCCCCGTCCTGGCCTGGTCCGGCCACCTGCGCCGCCGCCTGGAAGCCCTGCCGGACCTGGCGGCCTGGCTGGAAACGGCCCGGCAGGCGCCCGTCACGCCGGCCCGGCTGGCCGAATGGCGCGATGAACTGGCGGGCACGGACGGCGCCGCCCCGCTGGCGGTCGACGCCTGCCGCATGGTGCTGCGCAAGCTGCGCGAGCGCGTCTTCTGCACGCTGATCGCGCGCGACCTGGGCGGCCAGGCGCCGCTGGAGGAAGTGGTGGGCGCCATGACGGCGCTGGCCGATCTGGCGGTGGCCGAAACCTATCGCAGCGTAGCGTCCGAACTGGCCGCCGTGCACGGCGTGCCGCGCGACCCGGCCACCGGCCTGCCCCAGGAAATGCTGATCGTGGGCATGGGCAAGCTGGGCGGCTGCGAGCTGAACGTGTCGTCCGACATCGACCTCATCATGCTCTATGGCGAGGAAGGCGAGACCGACGGGCCGCGCCGCATCAGCCACCATGAGTTCTATGGCCGCCTGACGCGCCGCATGATGCCGGTGCTGTCCGAGGTGGATGCCAACGGCCAGGTCTTCCGCACCGACCTGCGGCTGCGCCCGGACGGCGACGCCGGCCCGCTGGCCTGGAGCCTGGACGCGCTGGAACACTACCTGATCGGCCAGGGCCGCGAATGGGAGCGCTATGCCTGGCTCAAGGCCCGGCTCATGCCCGCCAGCGCCTTCGAGGGCAGCGACAGCGCCCTGCAGGCGCGGCAGCTGGAAAGCCTGCGCGTGCCCTTCGTGTACCGCAAGTACTTCGATTTCGACGCGCTGGCCGCGCTGCGCGCGCTGCGCGAGCGCATCCGCCAGGACTGGCAGCGCCGCGCCAGCGCGCGCAACGGCATCGACAGCGCCAACAACATCAAGCTGGGCGACGGCGGCATCCGCGAGATTGAATTCGTGGTCCAGCTGGCGCAGCTGATCCGCGGCGGACGCATGCCGGCCCTGCAGCGCCGCGGCCTGCTCGAAGCGCTGCACGCCGAAAGCGCCGCCGGGCTGCTGCCCGAGGCCGACGCGCAGCGGCTGGAGGCCGCCTACCGCTTCTTGCGCCGCACCGAGCACGCGCTGCAATACCGCGAAGACGAGCAGACCCACCTGCTGCCCGGCGATCCCGCCCTGCGCGCCGCGCTGGCGGCGGCGCTGGGCATGCAGGCTGGCGAATTCGAGGACACGCTGGCCGCGCACCGCGCCTTCGTCTCGCAGACTTTCCGCAACGTCTTCCGCCTGGTAGGCATGGGCGACGCCGAGGAGCCTGCGCCGGCCGCCGATGCGGCCGACAAGGAAGAACCCGACGAACAGTGCGAGCTGGCCGGGCAGATCCGCCAGGCCTTCGGCGACGAGGCCGACGACCTGCTGCGACGCGCCGAAACGCTGATGGGCAGCCACCGCGTGCGCAGCCTGCCCGACGCCAGCCGCCGCCGCGTCGAGGCGCTGCTGCCGGCCGCCCTGCGCGCCGCGCGGCAGACGCCCGCGCCGCTGCAGGCAGCGGTGCGGCTGTTCGACCTGATCGAGACCATCGCCCAGCGCAGCGCCTACCTGGCCCTGCTGGCCGAATATCCCGACACGCTGGCGCGCGTGGCCCGCATGGTGGCCGCCAGCCCCTGGGCCGCGCAATACCTGACCCAGCACCCGCTGCTGCTCGACAGCCTGATCGACTGGCGCACGCTGTTCGAGCCGCTGGACTTCGGCCAGATCGCGCGCCAGCTCGCCGCCGACCTGGACGCCTGCCGCCTGCCCGACGGCGATCCCGACATCGAACGCCAGATGAACCTGATGCGCGATGTGCAGCGCCAGGCCAGCTTCCAGCTGCTGGCGCAGGATCTGGAAGGCGAGCTCACCGTTGAAAAGCTGGCCGACCAGCTGTCCGCCCTGGCCGACCTGCTGCTGGCCGAAACCATCCGCCGCGCCTGGCCGCTGGTGAACCGGCAGCCGGGCGCCGAGCCGCGTTTCGCCGTGATCGCCTACGGCAAGCTGGGCGGCAAGGAACTGGGCTACGCCTCGGACCTGGACCTGGTTTTCCTGTTCGACGACCCGCGCGACGATGCCGCCGAGGTCTACGCCAAGCTGGGCCGGCGCATGACGTCCTGGCTGTCCACCATGACCTCGTCGGGCCGGCTGTACGAAATCGACCTGCGGCTGCGGCCGGACGGCGACGCCGGCCTGCTGGCGGTGTCGGTCGAGGCCTTCGAGCAGTACCAGCGCAAGCACGCCTGGTCCTGGGAGCACCAGGCCCTGACCCGCGCCCGCCATGCCGCGGGCGACGCAGCGGTCGGCGAGCGCTTCGAGCGCATCCGCGCCGACATCCTGGTGCAGCCGCGCGATCCGGCGGCGCTGCGCCAGGAAGTGCTGGAAATGCGCGGCAAGATCAATGCCGGCCACCCCAACTCCACGCCCAATTTCGATCTGAAGCACGACGCGGGCGGCATGGTGGACGTGGAGTTCGTCACCCAATACCTGGTGCTGTGCCATTCGGGCAGCCACCCGGTGCTGGTGCGCAACCTGGGCAATATCGCCCTGCTGCGGCTGGCGGGCGAAGCCGGCCTGATCCCGGCCGACCTGGCCCTGCAAGCCGGCGACGCCTACCGCACGCTGCGCCGGGTGCAGCACCAGATGCGGCTGCAGGGCGTGGAAAAGGCCCGCGTCGCGCCCGACCAGCTGCAGGCCGAGCGGGCCGCCGTGCGCGAACTCTGGACCACGGTGCTGGGCTGATCCGTCCCGGGCAGGCGGGCCAACGGCCCGCCTTGCGCCAACTCGTCGTAAAATAAGGGTTTTTCCGGCTTCACCGGCCGTCTTTCCCTTTCTTGTCCGCCATGTCCGAACTCGTGCGCCCCAAACTCGATCTGCCCACCGGCCGCAGCAAGGTGCTGATGCACTCCTGCTGCGCGCCCTGTTCCGGCGAGGTCATGGAAGCCATGACGGCCTCCGGCATCGATTACGCGATCTACTTCTACAACCCGAACATCCATCCGGTCAAAGAGTACGAGATCCGCAAGCAGGAGAACATCCGCTACGCCGAGCAGCACGGCATCGAGTTCATCGACGCCGACTACGACATGGACAACTGGTTCGACCGCGTCAAGGGCCTGGAAGACTCCCCCGAGCGCGGCGAGCGCTGCACGGTCTGCTTCGACATGCGCTTCGAGCGCACCGCGCTGTACGCGCACGAGCACGGCTTCGACACCATCACCAGCTCGCTGGGCATCTCGCGCTGGAAGGACATGAACCAGATCAACGGCTGCGGCGAACGCGCCGCCGCCCGCTACGACGATCTGGTCTACTGGACCTACAACTGGCGCAAGGGCGGCGGCTCGCAGCGCATGATCGAGATCAGCAAGCGCGAGAACTTCTACCAGCAGGAATACTGCGGCTGCGTCTATTCGCTGCGCGACACCAACCGCCACCGCCGCTCGCAGGGCCGCGAGCGCATCCATATCGGCGTGAAGTTCTACGGCAAGGAAGACCTGCTCAAAGAGGAAAACCTCTAGGACGGGTCAACGCCAGGAACGGCCCGGCACGGGCAGTCGGCGGACAACACCACGGGGCGCGTTCAGCGCCCCGTCGCGTTTTCGGCGGCGCGACGCCGGTACTCGGAAGGCGACACGCCGTAGCGGTGGCGGAACGCGTGGCTGAAGCGCGCCGCATCGGAAAAGCCGTAGCGGAAGGCAATGTCGCCGATCTGGCGCGCGGCCTGCGCGGCGTCGCACAGCATGTCGCGGCAGCGCTCCAGGCGCGCGCTGAGGATGAAGTCCGCCGGCGTGGTCGAGGCCTGCGCGAACAGGTTGTACAGATAGCGCCGCGACACCCGCAACGCGGCCGCGGCCATGGCTGGCGAGAGCTCGGGATCGTGCAGGTTCTCCAGGATGTGCTGCTGCACGCGGCGCAGTTGCGCCTGGCGCAGCCCGGCCTGCTCCTGGTCGGCCCGGCCGCCGGCGCGCTCGCTGATGTCCAGCCCCATCATCTGCATCACGGCATTGGCCGCGTCGCGCGCGGCGCTCTCGGACAGATGGGCATGCTCGCCCAGCGCCACGCGCAGCAGGTCCATCGCCATGCGCCCGCAGCCCTGGCGGGCGCTGAACACCCGCGCCACCGCGTTCTGCATATGGGGCTCCCAGGCCTCGACCTGCCTGCCCGGCACCTGCATCACCAGGAAATGCGCGTTGTCGTCCACGTCGACCTCGTAGGGCCGCGTGGTGTCGTACACGCCCCACTCGCCCGGCGCCAGCAGCGCGCGCCGCGACGCCTGCCTGATCTCGCTGCGGCCGGACAGCTGCAACGTGACCTTGTAGCCGGCGCTCTCGGACTGGTTGGCCTGCAGCCGGCTGCGGCTGACGCGCTGCGCGCTGGTATGCAGCTCGCTCACGCGCAGCCAGGCCAGCTCGTCATCGGCCACGCTGCTGCGAAAGCGCCCAGGGTGCAGCGCGGACACATCGAGCGGCACGAAGGCGCTGCTGATGCTCTCCTTCCAGCTGGCGCAATCCAGGAATTGCTTGGGCGCGCTGCGCAACAGGGTGTGGGACATGACGGCTCCGGCTTCACGGTCTCTTTTGAACTCTTTCTAGCACCCGAGATCGCCCCCGAGTATCGGTGACAACCCCTATGGCCTGCCAGCCATGGAAAGCGCTTCGCTACCGCCCGATGCCGAACCGCGCGCGCTCAGGGCTGCCGATGACTGCCATAGGAATACTCGGACAGCGGGAATCCGCGCTCCGCCAGTTCCCGGCCCAGCGCGTGCCGCACCGGCACCACGTCGTCGTAGCGACGCGGCCGCGCGGCGGCGACCTCGGCCTGCGTGTAGGGCTGGAAGTCCGCCGGCAGCTGCGCCGGGCTGAACGAAGCCAGCACCCAGTTCAACACCGCCGCCAGGTCCGCGTCGCTCAACTGCGACTGCGCCGCGCCAGGCACGCGGATCAGGTATTCGCGCCCGGCCGGCAGCCGCGTGAAGTGGCCGACCGAATCGCGGAAGTCCGGTATGCCGTGGCGCGTGCTGCCGCGCCCGTCCACGCGATGGCAGCCGGCGCATTGCAGCACATAGTCCGCGCGCGCCGCCGCGCGCAGCGTGGCCTCGCCGCCGGCGGCCCGGTCCTGCGACCAGGCCGCCAGCGGCGCCAGCAAGGCGAGCGCCAGGATCGCCGCGTGCCGGCGCGGCCCCCCGACGAAACGCCTGGTCCCGTTCATGGCTTGGGCTTGGCCAGGCCCACGATCACCGACGTGGTGCAGTGGAAGATGGACGACTCGTTCGACATGCACCAGTTCACATCGTTGTGCAGGAACATCTGATAGCCCGGACGCTCGCGCTCGGCCGCCGCGCACATGCACTTGCCGCAGGCGGTCTTGCCGCAGCAGTCGTTGTAGCTGATCAGGTAGTCCTTGCCGTCCAGCGGATTGTGGCAGGTGCCGACCCAGGACACGGCCGACGGCGAGGGGCCCGGCGGGCAGGACGTCATGCTGCCGCCGCAGCAGGAGCACAGGAAGCCGTCCACCGCGCAGGAGCGCCAGTAGTCGCAGGCGGTCTCGTCGGTCTGCGGCTTCTTGGCGGCAGCGGCTGGCGCCGCGCGCGCCACCGGCAGCACCGGCATGATAAAGGCGGCGCCGACGAACAGGCGGCCGATGCGGTTGAGCACGCTGCGCCGCGAGGTGGCGTGGGCGACGGAGCGCGCGGCGCGCTCCCCAAGCTTATCCAGCCAGTGCATTGCGGTTCTCCTTGCGCGAAATGCGGGTCTCGTCCAGGGTCGCGCCGGTGGCCAGGAATTCCTGCACCGACGCCACGCCCAGTTCCTTGGCGGTGAAAAGGCTTTCCAGCTGTTCGCGGGAATTGACCAGGCCCTTGGCGCGGATCGTGCCCGACTCGTCGATCAGCACCGCGTAGGGCAGCTTGCTGATCTGGAACTTCATGCCCAGCTCGGTGGACAGCAGGTACGGGAAGCGCTCCAGCCCCGCCTGGCGGTAGAACGCCAGGTGCTCCGGCATCTCGCCGTCGCTGGCCAGCACGATGCGCAGCCACGCGTGCTCGGTGCCGGCCACCGACTTCAGGATGGGCAGCAGCTTCTTGCACACCGGGCACGACGGCGACAGGAAGAACAGCAGCTGGCTCTGCGCGCCGCCGCCACCCACCGCGACCGGACGGCCCAGCAGGTCGTTGATGTCGAAGCGCGGCGCGGCCTCGCCCACGGCCGGGCCGCGGTCCATGGTCAGCGCGCCCATCGGCGCGACGCGTTCATACAGCACGCCGATCTGGCGCGACAGGGCCAGGATGACGAGCACCAGGCACAGCAGCACGCCCCACAGCAGGAAATTGGAAATGATCAAGGCATCCATGTGACGCTCCCTTCAGATTGCTTGCAGCTTGAGATGCGAAGCCAACAGGTGGTTGGCCGTGAAGTACAGGGCGACGGCGCTCGCGGCCAGGCCGAACACCGACGCGGCGTCCGTCCACAGCAGGCCGCGCGACAGGCCGGCGGCGCTGGCCGCCAGCACCGGCGCGGTCCAGGCCGCCAGCGCCACGTTGCGCGCCACCAGCCACCAGGACAGTCCGGTGCCGCGCGCGCCGGGCCGGCGCGACATCGGGCCGGAGCAGCCGCAGTCCATGTCGCGGCGGCCGCGCGCCAGGTTGAACGCCAGCCCGGCCGTGGCCATGGCCAGCACCAGCAACGCCAGGCCCGCGCCCGCCGGCTGCCACGCGGGCGTCAGCAGCAGCGCGCCCGCCGCGACTTCCGCCAGGGCGAACAGCAGCGCGAACGGCACGCCGATGCCAGCCGGCAGGATTTCGTAGGCCGACACGGCGGCGGCAAAGCCGGGCAGGTCGCGGAACTTGTCCAGCGCGCCCAGCAGCAGCACGCAGGCCAGCGCCGCGCTGGCCGAGTAGAAGAGCACGGGGTCGGTCATTTCGCCGCTCCCGGCCAGGGCTGCGGCTCAACCTGCAGCGCCGTCTCGCCCGCGCCCTTGATGGTGCCCTTGAGCACCGGCGCGGCCGGCGCAGCGTCGTAGACATTGACGTTGCCGCCATCGATGGTGAAGAGCCGGGGCTTGTCGTCCTGCGACACCGACATGGACAGCGCGCCCTGGCCCGGAATGCGCGCCACGCGCTTGCGCGTGGCCAGGTCGTAGACCCAGATCTCGGCGGCGGGCGTCTTGTGCGTGCCCTCGGTGCCGTTCGGGTGCATGCCCACGTACAGGCGCTTGTTGGCCCGGTTCACCGCCAGCACGTTGTAGCCGCCCGGACGCCAGCCGCGATCCTTGCCGGACTTGTCCAGCAGCGACCAGGACTCGCCCAGGGTCACGTCCTTGGCGCCGATGTCGGCGCTGTACACATTGCCCTGGTAGGACACGAAGTAGAAGGTATCGCCGACGTTCTCGGTGTGCGTGAAGATCGGATCCTTCTCCACGTCGAACAGCGGCTTGCTGCGCTGCTGGCCTGCCGGCTTGCCGCTGTCGTCCAGGTCCACGGTCAGCAGCGCGCCGTCGCCGCAGATGCTGGCGAAGCCGCGCGGCCGCGACGGCGGCACGATGATGCTCCAGCAGCCGGCCGTGGCCGTGACCTCGTCGGTGAACTTGCGCGTCTTCAGGTCCACCACCGTCACCGAGGTCGCCGGCGTGGCGTTCTGCACGAACAGCAGGCCGCCGTCGGTGCTCTGGCGCAGGTAGTTGCGGTAGTTCAGGGCCTGGGCGCGCTTCTCGGGAATGGCCACCTCGTACTTCGGCGTCAGCGCCTCGGCGTCCCAGGCCTCGACCACGTCGATGCGCTTGCCGCGGTTCAGGCGTTCGTAGTAGGACGTCATCACATAGATGTCCTTGCCGTCGTTCGACACCGTCATGTGGCCATTGAAGGACGTGGGCACCAAGCCCAGGAACTTCAGGCTGTCGCCGTCGTAGAGGTTGACGCGGCTGTCCACCAGGTGGTTGAAGGCCGCGTCCATGACGTACAGGCGATGCGGCGTGGCCGGCGGCAGGCGGGTGCCGCCCTTTAATTCCTCCACGGGCAGGTCCGCCCAGGACGCGCCGGCGGCGGCGGCCAGCGCGGCGCACAGCGCCCAGCCTCCCGCCCGCGCGGCGCGTGTTCTTGCACGTAGCGCACTCATTGTCTGTCTCCTTTCATGATCCTGTTCCTAGAATGCGTAGACATAGCGCATCTGCACGCCGCGCATGCGCGGCCCGTTCTCGACCTTGAGGTCGTGGATGTACTGCAGCTGAATCTGGTTCGACGGATTGATCTGGTGCGTCAGCTCCAGCGCCAGCTGGTGATTGCGCGCGCGGCTGGTCACCGTCTGGCCGCCGGAACGCTCGCGCCCGCCGGTCTCGTAGCGGTAGCGCACGCCGGTGTAGGTGTTCTCGGTCAGGTTGGTCGAGGCCAGCGCGAACAGGCGCAGCGACGGATCCTTCTTCAGGGTCTGGCCGAACCAGTCGGTATTGCGGCCGTAGATCTCGACCTCGGCGATGGCTTCCAGGAAAGTGGACTCGCCCACGCCCTGCACGAAGGAAAAATCCTGCACCGTCGACCAGCGGTTCTTGCCCGGCGACACGTCCGGACGCGAGCCGTCATAGCGGCCCACCGGCACCGTGATGAAGGGCTCCCACGCGAACCAGGTCTTGGTCTGGTCGTTGTTGTAGAGCCAGATGGCCGACCCCAGCGTCACGTCGCCGATGCCGGACTTGCGGTCGCGCGGCGCGCCGGGCGCTTCCTGCGTGGTCCGGCTCATCGGCACGATGAATTCCAGCTGCACGGTCTTGCCGTAGAAATCGCGGTAGTGCATCTGGCGGTAGATCAGCATGTCCACGTCCACCGACACGCCGTCCGCGCGCTTGCCCGCCGTGTACACGCCGGACGAACGCAACCCCGCCATGTAGCCGGCGATGATGTTCGTCCCCACCGGCGCGGGTATCCAATCGCGCGCGCTGGGGTCTCCCGCCCACGCCGCCTGCAAGGCCCCGGCACAGGCCAGCGCGAACGCCGCCCCTGCGCGAGACCGGAAACCGATCTTGCCTGCCATGCACTTCCCCTTGGTTGTCGACGCCGGCGCGGCCGCCGTTGTGTCCCGGTCTGATCCGCGCGCGCCGTTTTTGGTGTTCTAGCCTAGTAAGCGATGCAAACCGACTTCTTCTCCAGGTACATGTCCATCACGGCGCGGCCGTGTTCACGGCCGATGCCCGACTGTTTGAAACCTCCGAACGGCATGTTCGGATCCAGCATGTTGTGCGTGTTGACCCAGACCGTGCCCGCCGCGATGCGCGGGATCAGGCGCTGCACGCGCGACAGGTCGTTGCTCCAGATGCTGGCGCCCAGGCCGAACACGCTGTCGTTGGCCAGGCGCACCGCGTCGTCCAGCGTGTCGAAGGGCTGGGCCACCACCACCGGGCCGAAGATCTCCTCGCGTACGATGCGGGCATCGGGCCGGACGTCGGCGAACACCGTGGGCCGCACGAAATAGCCCGCGCCCGCGCCGGCCTCGCCGCCCGCCATGACGCGGCCGCCTTCGGCGCGGCCCAGGCCGATGTAGTCCAGCACGCGCTGCTGGTGCCGCGCAGATACCAGCGGACCGACCTGCGTGTCGGCGTCGAAGCCCGAGCCCAGCTTCATGCTGGCGGCCACGTCGGCCAGCCCCTGCGCCACCTTCTGGTACAGGCCGCGCTGCACGTACAGGCGCGAGCCGGCGGTGCAGACCTGGCCCTGGTTGAAGAAGATTGCGGCCGCCGCGCCCTGCACCGCGCGATCGACATCGCAGTCGTCCAGCACGATCACCGGCGACTTGCCGCCCAGTTCCAGCGACACGCGCTTCATGTCGTCGACGGCGGCGCGGCCGATCAGCTTGCCGACCTCGGTGGAGCCGGTGAAGGCGATCTTGTCCACGCCCGGATGCGCGACCAGCGCGGCGCCGGCGGTTTCGCCCCGGCCGGTGACCACGTTGACCACGCCGGGTGGAAAGCCGGCTTCCAGCACCAGTTCACCCAGGCGCAATGCGGTCAGCGGCGTTTCCTCGGCGGGCTTGAGCACCACGGTGCAGCCGGCCGCCAGCGCCGGCGCGATCTTCCAGATCGCCATCAGCAGCGGGAAGTTCCAGGGAATGATGGCGCCAACCACGCCCACCGCCTGCGGCAGCGTGTAGGCGCTGTACTGGGTTCCCGGCGGAAAGGGTATCGACAGCGACAGCGTCTCGCCCGTGATCTTGGTGGCCCAGCCGGCCATGTAGCGCAGCCATTGCGCGCCCGCGCCGACCTCCAGCCCCTGGGCCACGCCCAGCAGCTTGCCGTTGTTCAGCGTTTCCAGGCGCGCCAGCTCGGCGCCGTGGCGCTCGACCAGATCGGCCAGCGCCAGCAGCAGGCGCTCGCGCCCGGCCGGCAGCATGTCGCGCCAGGGGCCGGATTCGAACGCGCGCCGCGCCGAGCGCACCGCCTGGTCTATCTCGGCGGCGCCGGCGTCCGGCACGCGCGCGATGATCTCGCCGGTGGCCGGATCATGGACCGCGATGGACTCGCCCTGCCCCGACCGCACGGGCTGGCCGTCGATGAGCATGTGCTCGCGGATGGCGCCCAGTTCGGGACGTTCGGCGGCGGACGGAGTGAGGGTGGACGGCATGCTGGCGCTCCAACGGATAGGTGGAGGCCAGGATAGCGCCGGCGTCCGGCGGACACTTGTCGGCGCGTGCATGGGGATTTGTCATTCTGCGCACAGGCCGCAAAAGGAAGCGGCCCGGACGCCGCGAAAGCATCCGGGCCGGATCGTGGCTCGGCGCCCGCCAGGGAGCGCCGCCCGCGCCGTGGTCGATCAGTCCAGCATCAGCACGGTCGCGCCGGTGGTCTTGCGCGCCGCCAGCGCGGTCTGCGCCTCGCCCGCCTGCTCCAGGCCGTAGCGCTGGTCGATGCGGACCTTGATCTTCTTCTTCAGCACCAGGCCGAACAGCTCGTCGGACGCGGCCTGCAGCTTTTCCAGCGTGTTCACGTGCACGCCCAGCGACGGACGCGTGACGTACAGGCTGCCCTTCTGGTTCAGTACCGCCAGGTTCACGCCCGACACGGGGCCCGAGGCATTGCCAAAGCTGACCATCAGGCCGCGCGGCTCGATGCAGTCGAGCGAGGTTTCCCAGGTGTCCTTGCCCACGCCGTCGTACACCACCGGCACCTTCTTGCCGCCGGTCAGCTCAAGCACGCGCTCGGCCACGTTCTCGCGCGAGTAGTCGATGGTTTCCCAGGCGCCGTTGGCGCGCGCCAGCTCGGCCTTCTCGGGGCTGGAGACCGTGCCGATCAGCTTCACGCCCAGCGCCTTGGCCCATTGGCAGGCGATCAGGCCCACGCCGCCGGCGGCGGCATGGAACAGGATGGTCTCGCCGCCCTGCAGGCGGTAGGTCTGGCGGAACAGGTACTGCACCGTCAGGCCCTTGAGCATCAGCGCGGCGGCCTCGTCGAAACCGATGCCCTTGGGCACCTTGACGACCTGGTTGGCCGGCACATTGCGCGACTGCGCGTAGGCGCCGATCGGGCTCTGGCCGTAGGCGACGCGGTCGCCCTTCTTCAGGTGCTTGACGTCGGCGCCGACGGCGGTGACTTCGCCGGCCGCCTCGAAACCCAGGCCGTGCGGCAGCGGATGCGGATACAAGCCCGTGCGGAAATAGATATCGATGAAGTTCAGGCCGGCGGCGTGCTGGCGGATGGTGACTTCATTGGCGGCCGGCGGCGGCACTTCCACCTCGGCGAGCTTCAGGACCTCGGGACCGCCATGCTGCTCGATACGAATTGCCTTGACGAGATTGCTGGCCATGCTGGCCTCCTTTCATGCGAGTGATGCGTGAGGGAATAACGCGGATAAAACGAAAATCGGTATTCAGCGCGCGGGCCTGGCGCCGGCCGTCAGCACCAGCACGCCGGCCAGCACCAGGGCGGTGCCCGCCATCTGCCACGCGGTGATCGGCTCGTCCAGGAACCAGGCCGCCAGGAACAGCACCGACACCGGGCCGACCATGCCCAGCAACGAGGCGGTCGGGGCGCCGATGCGCGCCACTGCCCACATCAGCATGAACACCGGCACCACGGTATTGAGCGTCGCATGGATCAGCGAATAGCCGTAGACCCCGGCGGGCTGGAGCAGCATCGTAGCGGGATGCACCGCGAAGAACTGCGCGATGCAGGCCACGCAGGACACCAGCATGGCATAGGCCACCAGCCGCGTCGCGCCGACCCGCTTGATCAGTTCCCCGGAACAGATGAGGTACACAGAATAGCTTGTCGCCGAGGCGAAAACGAACAAAGACCCTAACAGCACCTCGCCGCCCCCGCCAAAGCTCAGATCGTGGGCAAACACCAGCACCACGCCGGCATAGGACAAGGCCATGGCCAGCCACTGGCGGCGCGCCACCGGCCGCTTGAGCCAGAAGGCCGACATCAGCACCACCAGCGACGGCGACAGGAACAGGATCAGGCGCTCCAGGCTGGCGGTGATATAGCGCAGCCCGAGGAAATCCAGGAAGCTGGACAGGTAATAGCCGATCAGGCCCAGCACGCAGACCTGCAGGCGCTCCCGGGCGCTCAGGGCGGGGATCTCGCCACGGGCGGCGCGGCGCGACTGGTGCCAGGCCACGGCGGCGAAGAACGGCATGGCGAACAGCATGCGGAACGCGATCAGCGTGACCGCGTCGATGCCGTAGCGATAGGTGAACTTGACGACGATCGCCTTGGCCGAGAACAGCACGGCGCCCAGCGTCGCCAGGCAATATCCCGCCGCGCGGCTGGACGGATGGCTCAGGGGCAAAAAACGGGCAAGGCGATTCATGCGATGATTTTAGTTTCAGCGCGCGCCCTTCCGCGCGCCCTGCCTGTGCATTCATCTTTTCCGCAACGCCCCTTCCCTCGCAGCATGACCCGACAACGCGCCCTGACTTACATCCACATCGCCGCCGTGCTGTTCGGCCTGACCGGCGTCTTCGGCGAACTGATCCAGGCCGGCGCCGTGGTCATCACCATGGGCCGCGCCGTCTTCGCCGTCGCCGCGCTGGGCCTGTTCGCCCGCATGCGCCGCCGCCCGCTGCTGGGCGCGCTGACGCCGGCGCAGCTGTTCGTGCTGGTGATCTCCGGCGCCTTGCTGGCCGCCCACTGGGTGACCTTCTTCGTCTCGGTCAAGGTCGGCGGCATCGCCATCGCCACGCTGGGCTTCGCCAGCTTCCCCGCCTTCATCACCCTGTTCGAGGGCCTGATCTTCCGCGAGCGCGTGCGGCTGGCCGAATGGTTGCTGCTGGGCCTGGTCACCGCCGGCCTGGTGCTGGTGACGCCGTCCTTCGACCTGGCCGACCAGGGCACCGTCGGCCTGGCCTGGGGCCTGCTGTCCGGCCTGACCTTCGCCCTGCTGGCCCTGAGCAACCGCCGTTCAGCCTCCGGCATGGATCCGATGCAGGTCGCCTGCTGGCAGAACCTGGTGGTGGCCCTGGTGATGCTGCCCTTCGCGGCGGCGCAACTGCCCTCGGTCGCCGCGGTGGACTGGCTCTGGCTGGCGCTGCTGGGCGTGTTCTGCACCGGGCTGTCGCACTACCTGTTCGTGTCCAGCCTGACCCGTCTCAACGCCCGCAGCGCCGGGCTGGTCATCGCGCTGGAGCCGGTCTACGCCATCGCCTTCGCGTGGGCGCTGTTCAGCCAGCAGCCCACGCCGCGCATGCTGGCCGGCGCCGCGCTGATCGTGACGGCCATCGTCTGGTCCGGCCTGCGCAAGGCGGCCGCGGCCTCGGAACCTACCGCACAGTAACAGCCTTGACAATAACTGACTAGGCAGTAAAATTCGGCCTCATGAATGCCGAAACACCCAATCCCGACGCCGTCGTCCACTATCGCGGCAACGACAGTTGCATGACGGAAGACAACGCCGGCTACCTGATCAAGCTGGTCTCTTCCTCGCTGAACCGCATGCTGGATCAGGAAATGGCGCCGCTGGACCTGACCGCCATGCAATGGCGTCCCGTCGCCATGCTGTATCGCGGCCGCGCCGACACGCCCGCCGAGCTGGCGCGGCTGACCGGCACGGACACCGGCGCCATGACGCGCACGCTGGATCGCCTGGAAGCCAAGGGCCTGCTGCGGCGCAACCGCAGCCAGACCGACCGCCGCGTGGTCAAGCTCGAACTCACCGAGCTGGGTGAAACCAAGGCGCGCGAGATTCCGAACAACATCGCCCGCGTGCTGAATCATCACCTGCGCGGCTTCAGCGCCGACGAGGTGCAGCAACTCAAGCACTTCATGATGCGCATGCTGGCCAACGGCTCGGCCTGTAGCAGCGCGCCCGAGCGCTGACGCACACGCGCATCCCCGCTCAGGCGGGTTTTCTTTGGCATAATATCTGCCTAGGCAAATACAGATTAATCAATTACTTTCAGCAAACCGTCAGGATGAAACGCCTTCTCACTACCGCTTTAGCGCTCGCCCTGAGCGGCTGCGCGCTGATGGAACCCGGCCCCGAACCCGTGCCGGCGCTGGACGCGACCAAGCTGGGACTCACCGGCCAGAATGCGCTTTGGCCCGCCGACCACTGGTGGCAGCGCTACGGCGACAGCCAGCTCGACGCCCTCGTGGATGAAGCGCTGGCCAACAGCCCGTCGATGAGTTCCGCCCAGGCCCGCCTGGCCCAGGCCAATGCCGCCGTCAGCACGGCGCGCTCGTCGCTGCTGCCCAAGGTGGACGCCAACTACACGCTGAACCGCGAGCACCTGTCCAAGCAGTACATCTATCCTGCCCCGCTGGGCGGCTCGGTGGTCAGTGACAACCGGCTGGCGCTGGATTTCAGCTATGAACTGGACCTCTGGGGCAAGAACCGCTCGCGCCTGAAGTCAGCGGTCTCGCAGCAGGCGGCCGCGGCGGCCGATGCGCAGGCCGCGCGCAACCTGCTCGCCAGCGCCGTCGTGCGCGCCTACCTCAATCTGCAGAACGGCTTCGCCCAGCGCAGCGTGCTCAAGCGCGTGCTGGCGCAGCGCGCCGACGTGCTCGAACTGACGCGCGGCCGCTACTCGGCCGGCCTGGACACGCAGGTCGAGGTCAAGCAGGCGGAATCATCGCTGGCCGCGGGCAAGGTTGAACTGACGCAAGTCGAGACCACGCTGGCGCAGCTGCGCAACCAGGTCGCGGCGCTGGCCGGCGCCGGCCCGCAGCGCGGCCAGTCGCTGACCGAGACGGCGCTAGTCGCGCCGGCCGGCGGCGTGCCTGCCAGCGTGCCGCTGGACCTGCTGGGCCGTCGTCCCGACGTGGTGGCCGCGCGCTGGCGCGCCGAAGCCGCGCGTCACGCCATCGACACCGCCAAGGCCGAGTTCTATCCGAACATCAACCTGACCGCCTTCGCCGGCTTCCAGGCCATGGGCACCGGCAACCTGCTGGACGCGGCCTCGCGCATGGCCGGCATCGGTCCGGCGATCTCGCTGCCGATCTTCCACGGCGGCGCGCTCAACGCCAACCTGGCGGGCCGCCGCGCGGACGCGGACCTGGCGGTCTCGGACTACAACCAGTCCGTGCTGGACGCCGTGCGCCAGGTGGCCGATGCGCTCGACGGCCTGCGCCTGCTGGAGCAGGAACGGGGCGAACAGCGCCAGGCGCGCGCCGCCATCGACGCGGCCTACGACCTGGCCGTCAAGCGCTACAAGGCCGGCATGGGCAATTACCTGTCGGTGCTGATCGCGCAAACGGGCGTGCTGACCCAGGCCCGCCTCGACACCGACCTGCGCATCCGCGCCTACCAGCTGGACGCCGACCTGGCCTACGCATTGGGCGGCGGCTACACGCCCGCCGCGCCCGCCGCCCCTGACGCCCAGCCCGCGCCCGCCGGCGCCACCACTCACTGCCCGACCCGGATTCAGACGTCATGAACGCTCCCGCTACCAATCCCGCCCGCAAACGCCTGCTGCTGCTCGCGACCGGCGCTTTCGTGCTCATCGCCATCGCCTACGGCATCTGGTGGGCCCTGTTCGGCGCCCATTTCGAAAACACCGACGACGCCTACGTGCACGGCAATCTGGTGCAGATCACGCCGCAGGTGCCCGGCACCATCATCGCCATCGAGGCTGACGACACCGAGACCGTGGCCGCCGGCCAGCCGCTGGTGCGCCTGGATTCCGCCGACACCGACGTGGCGCTGCAACAGGCCCAGGCCAAGCTGGCCCAGACCGTGCGCCAGGTCCGCACCTATTACGTGCAGAACGATGCGCTGGCCGCCGACGTCGACCTGCGCAGCGCCGACATCGTGCGCGCCCAGGCCGAGCTGGCCCGCGCCCAGAGCGACGTCAGCCGCCGCCAGCAGCTGGCCAAGTCCGGCGGCGTCAGCGGCGAGGAAATCCTGCACGCCGAAGCCGCGCTGAAGTCCGCGCAATCCGGCCTGACCCAGGCCAAGGCGGCGCTGGCCGCCGCGCGCGCCAAGCTCGCCACCCACCAGGCGCTGACCCAGGGCACCGACGTGGCCGGGCCCCCGGACGTGCAGCAGGCCGTCGCCGGCCTGCGCAATGCCTGGCTTGCGCAATCGCGCACCGTGCTGCCCGCGCCGGTCGGCGGCGTGGTGGCACGCCGCAGCGCCCAGGTCGGCCAGCGCGTCGCCCCCGGCGCCGCGCTGATGACGGTGGTGCCGCTGGACCAGGTGTGGGTGGAAGCCAACTTCAAGGAAGGCCAGCTGCGCAAGATGCGCATCGGCCAGCCCGTCAAGATGAATGCCGACCTGTACGGCACCTCGGTGACCTACCACGGCACGATCGCCGGCCTGGACGCCGGCACCGGCAGCGCCTTCGCGCTGCTGCCCGCGCAGAACGCCACGGGCAACTGGATCAAGGTGGTGCAGCGCGTGCCCGTGCGCATCACGCTCGATCCCGAGGACCTGAAGAAGCACCCGCTGCGCGTGGGCCTGTCGATGGAAGTGGAAGTCGACGTGGGCAAGCAGGACGGCGAACCGCTGACGCAGGCCGAGCGCAAGGAACCGGCCTGGTCCACCCGCGCGTTCGAACCGGCCCACGGCGAGATCGACGCCATGGTCGCCAAGATCATCCGTGACAACCTGGACACCAGCGACGCCGTGGCGCCGGTGGCGTCCGCCGGCCCGGCCCGCTGAGGATCCGCCATGAGC
>NZ_JAGTJY010000101.1:0-22370 GCF_018195695.1 Achromobacter sp. Marseille-Q0513
CGGGCGGGCTCCGGGGGTGGGCAAGAGCGGGGCATGGTTATGGCGCGGCCAGGCCGCGTGATCGAGTGGATAAGGTCAAGAAGGATAAAATTGCCGCAATTAATGAAAAATAGGTCTCAGGGACGCATTGAAAGGACAAAATTTCCTTTATTGCCCAGGGCCAAATCAACCAGGCCTGGTCGGGCCGGCGCGGCGCGGCAAGACCTGGACATCCCTGAAGGAGCAGCGATGGAAAGCCTGAGCGGAATCCTGGCCTTCGTGCACGCGGCGCGCCTGCGCAGCTATGTGGCGGCCGGCGCGCAGCTGGGCATCTCGGCGTCGGCGGTGGGCAAGAGCGTGGCGCGGCTGGAGGACGGGCTGGGCGTGCGCCTGCTCAACCGCAGCACGCGCCGCATCAGCCTGACGGAGGAGGGCGAGCTGTTCCTGGAACGCTGCGCCCGCATCGTCCGCGAGCTGGAAGAGGCCGAGGCCGAAGTGACGCGGGGCCGGCAGTCGCCGCGCGGGCGGCTGCGCGTCAGCCTGCCCGCCATCGGTTATCGCATGCTGGTGCCGCTGCTGCCCGAGTTCACCCGGCGCTATCCCGAGATCGAGCTGGACCTGGACTTCAGCGACCGCATCGTCGACCTGATCGGCGAGGGGGTGGACGTGGCCATGCGCAGCGGCAGCTTCGCCGATTCGCGCCTGAAGGCGCGGCCGTTGGGCGCCTATCGCTTCGCGGTGGTGGCGTCGCCGGCCTATCTGGCGGCGCGCGGCGCGCCGCTCAAGCCCGTCGATCTGGGCGAACACGCGCGGCTGGCGTTCCGCCATGCGGGCGATGGGCAATTGCAGGAATGGCGATTCAGCGGCGCGCAGGAAGACGCCGCGCCGCCGCTGCGCGCCGCGCTGGCCTTCAATAATGTGGAGGCGCTGGTGGGCGCCGCCGAGGCCGGACTGGGCCTGGCCTATGTGCCGGACTTCGCCGTGCGCCAATTGCTGCATGACGGCAAGCTGGTCGAGACCTTGGCGGACTGGGCCGAGGAGGGCGGTCGCTTCTCGCTGCTGTGGCCCGCAACGCGGCATGCCTTGCCCAAGCTGCGCGTGTTCGTGGACTTTCTGGCCGAGCGCTTGCAGCAGGGGTGAGGGGCGCCAGCCGGACTCTGAATTGCCGCGCCGCCGCATGCGTGCGGCGCGTGGGCGCGAGCCCGACCCAAGCTTGCCGTGGCGCTTGTTTGAGGCGTCTCAATCGGTGACAAACTCCTCCATGTGGGCGGGTTGACGGGCTGCCCGGCGCTGCAAGTATGATGGCGCAAACGCATACGGCCCCTATCCGAACGGGGCCGTATCACTTGGCAGCATCACCAATACAAGTAGGGAGTAGACCCCGATGAATACGCCTTTGGAAGGGGGCCTGGCGGCCTTGAACGTGCCCGCCCATGTCAAGCACCGCGGACTGATCGACTGGGTCGCCCGCGTCGTCGCGCTGGCCAAGCCCGATCGGGTGGTCTGGTGCGACGGCTCGCAACAGGAATACGACCGCCTGTGCGAGCAGATGGTGCAGTCCGGCACCATGCGCCGCCTGAACCCCGCCAAACGGCCTAATTCGTTCCTGGCCTGTTCCGACCCGTCCGACGTGGCCCGCGTCGAGGACCGCACCTTCATCTGTTCCGACCGCGCCGAGGACGCCGGCCCCACCAACAACTGGGCCGATCCCGCCGAGATGCGCGCCACGCTCGACGGCCTGTTCGACGGCGCCATGCGCGGCCGCACGCTGTAC
Organism: Achromobacter sp. Marseille-Q0513; assembly: GCF_018195695.1. Lineage (NCBI taxonomy): Bacteria > Pseudomonadati > Pseudomonadota > Betaproteobacteria > Burkholderiales > Alcaligenaceae > Achromobacter > Achromobacter sp. Marseille-Q0513. The sequence goes on from NZ_JAGTJY010000101.1 coordinate 1,754, forward strand.
GTGGTGCCGTTCTCGATGGGCCCGCTGGGCTCGGACATCGCGCATATCGGCGTCGAGCTGTCCGACAGCCCCTACGTGGTCGTCAACATGCGCATCATGACGCGCATGGGCAAGCAGGTCTATGACGTGCTGGGCGCCGACGGCGACTTCGTGCCCTGCGTGCATTCGGTGGGCAAGCCGCTGGCGGACGGCGAGGCCGACGTGGCCTGGCCCTGCAATCCCACCAAGTACATCGTCCACTACCCCAAGACGCGCGAGATCTGGAGCTTCGGCTCGGGCTACGGCGGCAACGCGTTGCTGGGCAAGAAGTGCTTCGCGCTGCGCATCGCGTCCACCATGGGCCGCGACCAGGGCTGGCTGGCCGAGCACATGCTGATCCTGGGCGTGACCTCGCCCAAGGGCCGCAAGTACCACGTCGCGGCGGCCTTCCCGTCGGCCTGCGGCAAGACCAACTTCGCCATGCTGATCCCGCCGCAGGGCATGGACGGCTGGAAGGTCAGCACCATCGGCGACGACATCGCCTGGATCAAGCCGGGCGCCGACGGCCGCCTGCACGCCATCAACCCCGAGGCCGGCTATTTCGGCGTGGCGCCGGGCACCAGCGAGCTGACCAACTACAACGCCATGGCCACGCTCAAGGCCAACGTCATCTTCACCAACGTGGCGCTGACCGACGACGGCGACGTCTGGTGGGAAGGCATGACCCAGACGCCGCCCGAGCACCTGATCGACTGGCAGGGCCAGGACTGGACGCCCGCCATCGCGCAGCAGACCGGCCGCAAGGCCGCGCATCCGAACGCGCGCTTCACGGCGCCGGCCGCGCAATGTCCGTCGATCGATCCGGAATGGGAAAACCCCGAAGGCGTGGTGATCGACGCCTTCATCTTCGGCGGCCGCCGTTCCACCACCGTGCCGCTGGTGACCGAGGCCCGCAACTGGGTCGAAGGCGTGTACATGGCCGCCACCATGGGCTCGGAAACCACCGCCGCGGCCGTGGGCCAGCAGGGCGTTGTGCGGCGCGATCCCTTCGCCATGCTGCCGTTCTGCGGCTACAACATGAGCGACTACTTCAACCACTGGCTGCAGCTGGGCAAGCGCCTGGAAGCGGCCGGCGCCACGCTGCCGCGCATCTATTGCGTGAACTGGTTCCGCAAGGGACCGGACGGCAAGTTCGTCTGGCCGGGCTTCGGCGAGAACATGCGCGTGCTGCGCTGGATGCTGGGCCGCATCGACGGCCAGGCCCAGGGCGTGGACCAGGTGTTCGGCGTGTCGCCCAGCTACCAGGACATCGACTGGACCGGGCTGGAGTTCACGCCGGACAAGTTCGAGCAGATCATGTCGGTGGACGAGGGCGCCTGGCGCGCCGAGCTGGCCCTGCACGGCGAGCTGTTCGGCCAGCTGGCGCAGCGCCTGCCCGAAGACCTGCCGGCCACCAAGGTCAAGATCGAGGGGCGGCTGGCGGCCTGATTCAGGCGGCCGGCGTCTGCTTCACTTCCCGCCTGCGCAGCGTCCGCGGCCCGGCTTGCGCCGGGTCGCGGACGTTTGCCTTCAACGTCCGCGAGCGCTGATCCGTTCCAGCGCCGCGCCGACCATGCCTTCCACCACGGGCGTCACCCGCGCTGCCAAGTCCGACCGGTAGGCGTAGGGATAGGTCTCGTCCATGTAGGTCGACTGGCACATCTCCAGTTGCACCGCGTGCACCTCGTCCCCGGGCTTGCCATAGTGGCGCGTGATGTGGCCGCCCTTGAAGCGGCCGTTGACGGCCCAGGTATAGGGCGCCGCGCCCTCCAGGCGCTGCCGGATCGCGTCCAGCACGTCGGGCGCGCAACTGGCGCCGTCGGCCGTGCCGACGTTCAGGTCGGGCAGCTTGCCCTCGAACAGGCGCGGCAGCACGCTGGCGATGGAGTGCGCTTCCCATAGCAGCACGGCGCCGTGCTCGGCGCGGATGCGTTCGATCTCCAGGCGCAGCTTGTCGTGGTATGGACGCCAGTACGCGTCCAGCCGCCGCGCGCGCTCGGCCTCGTCGGGCTCGGCGCCGTCCTGGTAGATCGGTTCGCCCCGGAATGTGTGCGTCGGGCACAGGCCGGTCTTGGTCTGGCCGGGATACAGGCTGGCGTCGTCGGACGGACGGTTCAGGTCCACCACATAGCGCGAATAGCGCGCGCCCAGCACCGAGGCGCCCAGCGCCCTGGCCCAGCCGTACAGCGTGTCCAGGTGCCAGTCGGTGTCGCCCGAGCGCAGGCCGGCCTCGGTCATGCGCGCGCGCTGCGCGTCGGGCAGCTGGCTGCCCAGGTGGGGGATGGAGATCAGCAGCGGCGCGTTACCGCGCTGGAATTGATAGATATCGCTCTTGGCGGCCGTGGCGGTTGCGCAGGCCTGTGCGAATCGCTGGCCCAGCGCGTCCATGTCGTCGGCGAACCAGACGGCGCGGCCCTGGTTGGACTCGCGCACGAAGTCGCGCAGCGCGCTGCTGGCGGCCAGCGGCGCCGAGATGTCGCCGACGATGGCGCACTTCATCCGGTAGTTGGTGAGCTTCTGCAGCATGTTGCCGGCGATGCGCGTTTCCAGCCGGAAGAAGTCCGTCGGCAGGCGGCAGACGGGCAGCACGATCCAGTCCACGTCCTCGCCCCAGGTCAGGCCCAGAAGGTCGGCGACGTCCTGCTCGCCGGCGAGCAGGGGGCCGTTGTCCGCCAGGCGCATGAGGCGCTGGCCGGCAACGTCGAGGAAGGTGTGCTGCGGGGTGTCCATGAGGTTCGGATCCTGGTCGTGTGGGTCGGCGATGGCGCCGGAGCGTCTTGCGGCCAGGGGCGCGGCTTCGGCGTCGGGGCCGGCTGTCTGGCGGGTCTTGCCTGGATGCAAGGTGGGATAGAATACCCGCTGCTCAAAGGAGCGCATCAAAATGATCATCCAGGCCTGACCTGCACCTCCCGCCATTTCCGGCAAGCCATCGCGGCCTTGCCGGAACGGCGCGTCCCTCCGGCGACCGCGCGTCCGCGCCCGCCGGGCACCCATTTCACGCATCCCAAGTTTGTCGCAAGCCACAGGCAGGGCGGGGCCACGCGCGTTCGCGCGCGCCCGCCGTCCGGACCCATGGCGCGCGCACGCGCGGTGCGCATCAAGGAGTTCTCTTCATGACGGCATCCTCCAATCATCACGACGCCAGCCTGGATCTGCTGGCCCACAATCAGGCGGCCTGGGACCAGCAGGCCGCGCAGGACTGCGAATGGTCGCGGCCCGTGACGCCCGAGATCATCGTGGCCGCTCGGGGCGGTGATCTGTCCGCCGCGCGCCTGACGCCGGAGCCGCTGCCGCGCGGCTGGCTGGACGCGGTCCAGGGCCTGCGCATCCTGTGCCTGGCTTCCGCCGGCGGCCAGCAGGCGCCGGTGCTGGCCGCGGCCGGCGCCGATGTCACCGTGTTCGACCTGTCCGAAGGGCAGCTGGAGCAGGATCGCGCCGTGGCGCGCCGCGAAGGGCTGGCGCTGACTGCCGTGCAAGGCGACATGCGCGATCTGTCGGCCTTCGAGGACCAGGCCTTCGACGTGGTGTTCCACCCCATCTCCAACCTGTACGTGCCCGACGTGCGGCCCGTGTGGCGCGAGTGCTTCCGCGTGCTGCGGCCGGGCGGCCGGCTGCTGTCCAGCTTCTACAACCCGGTCGTGTTCGTGGGCGACCGCGATCCGCGATACGCGGAGCAGGGCCTGATCCGGCCGGCGCACGCGCTGCCCTACGCGGACACGCGGCACCTGGACGCCGAGGCGCTGGATGCCAAGCGCGCGCGCGGCGAGGCGCTGGTGTTCGGCCACACGCTGCAGGACCAGATCGGCGGCCAGCTCGACGCCGGCTTCCTGCTGGCGGGCTTTCATGAAGCGCGCCAGCCCCGGCCGCGCTTCGTGATCGATGGCTATCTGCCGACCTTCCTGGCCACCCGGGCCGTCAAGCCGGCCTGAGCGCGCGGGCGGGCGCGGCGATCAGCCCGGCACGGGCCGGTCGCTGCTGCCGCGCACCACCAGCGAGGGCGCCAGGCGCTGGCTGCCCGGATCGTCGCCGGCCAGCTTCTGCAACAGCAGTTCCAGGCCCAGCCGGCCCATCTGATGCATCGGCGAATGGATGGTGCTCAGGCCGATGGGCAGCGCGCCGGCCAGCGGCGTGTCGTTGTAGCCCACGATGGCCACGTCGCGGCCGGCTTCCAGCCCGCGCTCGCGCGCCGCGCCCATCACGCCCACCGCCAGGAAGTCGTTGACCGCGAAGATCGCGGTGGGGCGGTCCGGGCCGGCCAGCAGGCCGGCGCCGACGCTGCGGCCGGCGTCGGTGTCGAAGGGGCTGGGAATGCGCCAGCGCGCGGGCACGTCCACGCCGCGCTCGGCGCAGACTTCCAGGAAACCGGCCGTGCGGTCGCGGCCGGTGCTGGCATACGGTTCGCCGGTCATCACCGCGATGCGGCGGTGGCCCATGTCCAGCAGATGGCGCGCCGCCAGGCGGCCGCCCTCGATGTCGTCGCAGGTCACCGCGCAGTGCGCGTCGGCATGGCGGCTGACCAGCACGAAGGGCACGCCGCGCGCGGCCAGTTCGGCCAGCAGCGGGTTGGGGCTGGCGTCCGGGCCGCTGTGCGCGTCGCCCAGGATCAGGCCATCCACGCGCCGCGCCAGCGCCATGTCGATCAGCTTGCGCTGCTTGTCCGGCTGGTCCTGGGTGTTGGAGACGAAGGTAAGGTAGCCGTGTTCGGCGGCGGCCTCGTCCACGCCTTCGTAGATCGTGGCCAGCACCATGTCGGACAGGCGCGGCACCAGCACGCCGATGCTGCGGCTGCGGCGGGTCTTGAGGCTGGCGGCGTGCGGATTGGCCTGGTAGCGCAGCTCGGCCGCCAGCGCGCGGATGCGCTCGACGGTGCCGGGCGCGGCCGCGCCGCGCGCATCGTCCTCGGAACCGTTCAGGACCCTGGACACCGTCGACACGTTCAGGCCGAGCTGCCGCGCCAGGCTCTGCAGCGGGACGGGGCGGGGTTTGTTCATGGGGCTGGAGGATACACGCTAGCGCGCGGCTGGAGGCGCGCCGCCGGCGCGGCATGGCCCCGTCTGGCGTCTTTCGGCCGCAATCTCAGCTAGGGTTTTCCCGGTGTCGCTTCCCGCCCAAAACCACTAGCATTCCGCAACCCAAACGTTTGGGTAAATCGACTGGACCGATCGCAATGACGACTGAAACGCAGAATTCCCGGTTCCGCTACCGGATCTTCACAATGGTGGTGCTGCTGGCGCTGATCAATTACATCGACCGTGGCGCCATGTCCTATGCCGCCGCCCACATCACGGGCGAGTACGGGCTGGACCGCGGCGACTGGGGCTCGGTGCTGGGCTACTTCGGCTACGGCTACATGGTGGGCGCGCTGTTCGGCGGCATGCTGGCCGACCGCTACGGCCCGCGCAAAGTCTGGATCGTGGCCGGCGTGACCTGGTCGGTGTTCGAGATCGCCACCGCCTGGGCCGGCGACTTCGGCCTGGCCTTCCTGGGCGGCTCGGCGCTGGCCGGCTTCGCCACCATCCGCATCCTGTTCGGCGCGGCCGAAGGGCCGGCGTACTCCATCATCAACAAGACCATCGCCAACTGGGCCACGCCGCGCGAGCGCGGCTTCGTGGTCGGCTTCGGCCTGCTCAGCACGCCGCTGGGCGCGCTGCTGACCGCGCCGGTGGCGGTGGGGCTGCTGAGCCTGACCGGCAGCTGGCGCGCCATGTTCTACATCCTGGGCGGCGCCGGCCTGATCGTGCTGGTGTTCTTCATGCGCATCTTCACCGACCGCCCGGAAACCAATCCGCGCGTGTCGCCCGCCGAGCTGCGCGAGATCCAGTCGGCCCGCCAGCAGGCCGCTGCCGGCCAGGCCGTGGACGGCCCGGCGCTGCCGTGGTGGACCTTCTTCCGCAGCAAGACGCTGATGCTCAACACGCTGGGCTATTTCTCGTTCATGTACGTGAACTTCCTGCTGCTGACCTGGACGCCCAAGTACCTGCAGGACAACTTCGGCTACAGCCTGTCCTCGCTCTGGTACATGGGCATGATTCCCTGGACCGGCGCCTGCGTCACCGTGCTGCTGGGTGGCCGCATCTCCGACCTGCTGCTCAAGCGCACCGGCAGCCTGAAGATCGCGCGCAGCTGGTTCGCCGCCGGCTGCCTGCTGGCCACCGCGCTGTGCTTCATGCTGGTGTCGCAGGCGCAGTCGGTGTTCGCCGTGATCGCGCTGATGACGCTGGCCAATGCGCTGAACGCGCTGCCCAACTCCGTGTATTGGGCCGTGGTCATCGACACCGCGCCGGCCAGCCGCGTCGGCACCTTCAGCGGCCTGATGCACTTCTTCGCCAACATCGCGTCCATCCTCGCGCCCACGCTGACCGGCTACCTGGCCGCGCGCCACGGCTATTCGGTGATGTTCGTGGCGGCGTCCATCGCCACCGCCATCGGCATGATCGCCATGCTGCAGGTGCGCCCCGGCGTGGCGCCGCGCCTGCCCGGCGCCAACGCGCATAGCGGAGCCGCGCGATGAGCCGGCCCGCGAGCGACACGCCGCGCCTGGCGGTCGAACCGGGCTTCTTCGCCGGCCGCGGCCTTGCCGAACTGGCGCGGGGCATGGCCGAGGGCGCGTTCAGCGCCGAGGACCTGGTGCGCCACGCCGGCGCGGCCATCGAGCGGCTCAACCCGCAGCTCAACGCCTTCGTGCACACGGACATTCCCACCGCGCTGGCGCAGGCGCGCGCGCTCGACGCCGAGCGCGGGGCGGGGCGCGTGCGCGGTCCGCTGCACGGCATCCCGGTTGCCATCAAGGACAACGTCGACACCGCCGACATGCCCACCACCATGGGCGCCGCGCATTTCCTGGGCCATCGCCCGGCGGCCGACGCGCGTTGCGTGACGCTGCTGCGCGAGGCCGGCGCCATCGTGGTCGGCAAGACGCTGACGCATGAATTCGCCTACGGTCCCACTGGCGACCGCAGCGTCCAGGGCGCCGCGCGCAATCCCTGGGATCCGGCGCGCATCACCGGCGGTTCCAGCGCCGGCAGCGCGGCGGCGGTGGCCGCGGGCATGGTGCCGGTGGCGCTGGGCACGGACACTGGCGGCTCGGTGCGCGTGCCGTCGGCGCTGTGCGGCCTGGTCGGCTTCAAGCCCTCGCATGGCCGCGTCAGCGACACGGGCGTGTTTCCGCTGTCGCCCTCGATCGAGGACGTGGGCGTGCTGGCGCAGAGCGTGGAGGACGCGCAGGCGTTCATGCGCATCCTGAGCGAAGGCGCCATCGCCGATGCCGGGGATGCGAGCGATGCGCCGCGCATCGCCTGGCTCGCCAACGCGCCGTTTGCCATCGACCACGCGCTGGTCACCGCCTGCGCGCGCGCGGCGGCCGAACGGCTGGCCGGCGCGGCGCTGCGGGATGGCGGCGAGGTCACCCAGCACGCGCGCGCGCTGCAGGCCGCGTTGAGCGCGATCCAGCGTTCCGAAGCCTATGATGTGCACGCCGAGCGCGTCGAGCGCGAGCCCGGCAAGTACGATCCCGAAGTGCTGGAGCGGCTGCGCGCCTCGCGGCCGGTGCAGGGCTGGGAGTACGTGCGTGGCCTGAAGGAAAGGGCGCGGCTGCAGGCCGAGTTCGCGCGGATCTTCGAGCATGTCGACGCGCTGGCGCTACCCACCGTCGCGATCACCGCGCCGGCCCTGCAGCAGCGCAGCGTCAATGGCCCGGGCAGCGCAGGCGTGCGTGAAACGCTGCTGGGCCTGACCAATCCGTGGAACGTGCTGGGTTTGCCGGCCATCAGCCTGCCCGCGGGCTTCGTGGACGGACTGCCCGTGGGCCTGCAGCTGGTGGGGCCGGCCGGCGCGGACGCGGCGCTGCTGGCGCTGGCGGCGCGTCATTGGAAGCCGGCACACGCTTGAGTCCGAGCGGACATGCCATGCCGCAGGCGGCGCCGCGCATGGCGGCATCACGCCGCGCCGCCTGCTGACAGTTCTCTGAAGCGACGCGACTCCAGCGCTGCGTAGGCCTCAATGCCTGCGCAGCGCTCTTCTTTTTGCTCATCGTTTTCCCTTGCCCGCGCGGATGCTTCTCCATGCCGTGCCACTCACGCACGGCCATGGCATGCCGGCGCCTTGACAGCCTCCTGACAGCAACCGGTCACACCCGGAGAACATTGCGTCTCTAGTCTGTGGCCCGTCAACGATGCCGGCTGTCATCCGGCGCCCAGCGACGCAATGACAGTGCGCCGCGTTCCACGCAAGGTCACTCATGTCTGAAAAAGAAAAGCATCCCGCAACGCCGCCCGAGGACGCCAAGGGCAATCCGCCGGAGCAGGTCCGGCCCGCGCGCCGCGGCTTCCTGACCGGCATCGCCGCGCTGGGCGCCAGCGCCACGGCGCTGGGCGCGCTGGGCGGCTGCTCCAGCGACGACAATGACGACGACAAGCCCGCGCCGCCGCCGGCTCCGCCGACGCCGCCCGACACCACCAAGCTGCTGCGCGACAACGTCAAGACGCTGGTCGTGATCTTTGCCGAGAACCGCAGCTTCAACAATCTCTTCGCCAATTTCCCCGGCGTCGAAAAACCGCTGTCCGCGCTCACCGCCGCCGACTACACGCAGTACGACCGCGACGGCACGGCGCTGTCCGTGCTGCCGCCGGTGTGGGGCGGCATGGTGCCGCAATCGCAGCAGGCCAACCACATCACCTATCAAGTGGACCAGGCCGCGCCCTACATGAACAACCTGGCCAACGCGCCGTTTCCGCTGCGCGGCCCGCAAGGCGAGCCGCTGCCGCAAGGCGTGGTCACGCGCGATCTGTGGCATGTGTTCTATCAAAACCAGATGCAGATCAACGGCGGCAAGAACGACCGCTTCGTCGCCTGGGCGGATTCGGGCGGCCTGGTCATGGGCTACTACAGCGACTCGGCCTACAACCTGCGGCTGTGGAAGCTGGCCCAGGAATTCACGCTCTGCGACAACTTCTTCCAGGGCGCCTTCGGCGGTTCGTTCCTGAACCACCAATACCTGGTCGCCGCGCAGCCGCCGGTCTATCCGGATGCGGCCAACTCGGTGGCCAAGGTCCAGATCGCCCAGCTGCAAAGCGCGGATCCGACCGACACGCGCCTGCAGCCCAAGCCCACGTCGCCGGCCAGCGCCATGACCGGCATTCCGCAGTTCGGCGCCAGCGCGCTCTCGCCCGACGGCTTCGGCGTGAATACCATGGGGCCGCCGTACTGGCCGGCGTTTTCGCGCAGCGCCGCGGATCCGACGCAGGCCGATCCCGCCAACCCGATGACCATGGTGCCGCAAGGCCACGCCAACATCGGCGACCTGATGACGGCCAAGGGCCTGGATTGGGCCTGGTACGCGGGTGGCTGGCAGGCTGCCGTCGACTCCACCGCCAACACCGGCTTTCCGTCGTCGCCCAACTTCCAGGCGCATCACCAGCCCTTCAACTACTTCAAGAGCACCGCGCCCGGCACGCCGGCGCGCGCGGCGCATCTGCGCGATGGCGGCCTGGGCGATATCACCGCGACCAACAAATTCCTGGCCGACGCCGAGGCCGGCAAGCTGCCGCCGCTGACCTTCTACAAGCCGCAGGGCAATCTCAACATGCATGCCGGCTACGCCGACGTGGAGTCGGGCGACCGCCACATCGCCCACATCGTCGACAGCCTGCGCAAGAGCGCGCAATGGAAGAACATGGTGGTGGTCATCACCGTGGACGAGAACGGCGGCTGGTGGGACCACGTCGCGCCGCCCAAGGGCGACCGCTGGGGTCCGGGCTCGCGCATTCCGGCGCTGGTGATCTCGCCATTCTCGAAGAAGGGCGCGGTGGATCACACCATCTACGACACCGGCTCGATCCTGCGCCTGGCCACACGCTTGTTCGACCTGCCGGTGCTGGATGGATTGAAGGCGCGCGACGAGGCGATGAAGGGGCGCGGACAGCAGCCGATGGGCGATCTGACCAATGCGTTGACGTTTGGCGCGTGATGTTCAGCGTTTGATGTGGAGCAGGGCGGCCGTCGCGGCCGTCCTGATCTTGCGCGCAGGCCTCGGGTGGCTGGCGGGCGCACGGCAGGCCGGAGCGGGAGGGGATATCTCGGCCTGTCTGCGCCGGTGGCGCCGTCTTCAGGCCTGGGCGAGATTCAAGCCGTCAGGTTGGCGCGCCGGCGGTGGCGTGGGTTGTGCCCGGCGAGCCTTCCGGTCTTGCGCCACGCGTGCGGCGCAGCTCCACCACCTGCTCCGCGCCGACGGCGCGGGCGCGCAGTTGGCCGCAGCCGGCGTCCACGTCCTGACCGGCGCTGTTCCTGATCTTGGTCAGCACGCCACGGCTGTGCAGGTTGCGGACGATCTCGCGGATGCGCTCGGGATCGGGGCGCTGGTAGTCATCGCCTTCGAGGCTGTTGAACGGGATGACGTTGAGCACGCCGTACTTGCCCTTGAGCAGGCGCACGATGGCGTCGAGTTCATCGTCGCCGTCGTTGACGCCCTTGAGCAGCGTCCATTGATACTGGATCGGGTAGCCGGTGTCGCGGGCGTACTGTTCGCCGAGTTCGATCAGCGCTTCGGGCGCGATTCTCGGCGCGCGCGGCAGCAGGTGCGCGCGCAGTTCCGCCTTGGTCGTGTGCAGCGACAAGGCCAGCGCGGGCTTGATGCGCTGCCTGGGCAGCGCCTCGAACACGCGCGGATCGCCCACGGTCGAGAACACCAGGTTCTTGTGGCCGATGCCGCCCTCGGTGCCGAGCAGGTCGATGGCTTCGAGCACGTTCTCGAGATTGTGCGCGGGCTCGCCCATGCCCATGAAGACCACCTTCTTCACCGCGCGCATGCGCCGCGCCAGCACCACCTGGGCCAGGATCTCCATGCTGCTGACCTGGCGGATCAGGCCGCTCTTGCCGGTCATGCAGAAGCGACAGCCCACCGCGCAGCCGATCTGTGTCGAGACGCAAAGCCCATCGCGCGGCAGCAGCACGCTTTCCACCATCTGCCCGTCGGCCAATTCGACCAGCAGGCGCGAGCCATCGTTGCCGGCATGCTCGGAACGGACGCGGGCCAGACCGTCCAGCTCCGCCGTCAGGGCGGGCACGGCGTTGCGCAGCGCCAGCGGCAGGAAGTGTTGGGAGTCGCGCCGTCGCGTGCCCTGGTCCAGCGGCTGGCCTTGCAGCCAGACGCGCATGAGCCGGCCGCGATGCACGGGCAGGGCGTCCAGGGATGCGAGACGTTGGTCGAAGTCGGCGTGGCGCATGCGAAAAAAGAGGCGAGCGGCGCCAGATGTAGGCCGCCAAGCCTGTGCGGTCGAGCGAATTGATGAGCTTGCAGATACAAAAAAGCCTTGGAACACAGTGTGTATCCAAGGCTTTTCCGTCTGGAATTTGGTGGAGCGGAGGAGGATCGAACTCCCGACCTTCGCATTGCGAACGCGACGCTCTCCCAGCTGAGCTACCGCCCCAAATCAAGCAAGACCGCAACTATACAGGAAAATTCCCGCGCTGTGCATAGGCGCTGGAAATTCCTATTCGAAGGACAGCGTGGCGATCACCGGCGCGTGGTCGGACGGCTGCTCGTTACGGCGCGGTTCCTTGTCGATGTCGCAGGCCACGCAGCGCTTGACCAGCGGCGCCGACAGCAGCACATGGTCGATGCGCAGGCCGGCGTTGCGGCGGAAGCCGAACTGGCGGTAGTCCCACCAACTGAAGGACTTCTCGGGCTGCGGGAACAGGCGGAAGGAATCGGTCAGGCCCAGGTCGAGCAGGGCGCGGAAGGCGTTGCGCTCGGGCTCGGACACCAGCACCTGGCCTTCCCACTTTTCCGGGTTGTGCACGTCCTCGTCGGCCGGGGCGACGTTGTAGTCGCCCAGCACCGCCAGGCGCGGGTATTGGCCGATCTCGTCGGCCAGCCACTGGCGCATGCCCTCGAACCAGGCCAGCTTGTATTCGTATTTGTCGGAACCCACGCTCTGGCCGTTGGGGCAATAGGCGCAGACCACGCGGACGTCGCCGTCCGGGCTGGGCAGGGTCAGCGCCAGCACGCGCTGCTGCGGGTCTTCAAAGCCGGGGATGTTGCGCACCATGCCGGCGCCGGGCGCGCGCGACAGGATGGCGACGCCGTTGTAGGTCTTCTGGCCGGCCCAGACGGCGTGATAACCGGCTTCGGTGAAGGCGGCTTCCGGGAATTTGTCGTCGGTGAGCTTCAGTTCCTGCAGGCACAGCGCGTCGACCGGATTGGCGGCCAGCCAGTCCAGCACCTGGGGCAGGCGCACGTTGAGGGAGTTGACGTTCCAGGTGGCTAGTTTCATGGGATACGAATTTTCTTTTGACTTCGGGTGTTATACGGATGGGCTGCCTGATTGTTCGCTCGATCTGTTCCTGCGAGCACCTGCCTGGGACCGCTGTGAGCGCATTCTTGTCGTGTGGATACCCATCATGGTATCAGCGGGAGTTCTCGTTCCACGCGAACACCATGTATGCGGAGATTCATTACCCCGGCCATCAGGCAGACGCAGGATCGGTTTGGTTGAGCGGCTTTTCTTGACGTTTCAAAAGTCCAACTGTGCCGCTGCAATGCCCAGCGCGGCGGCAATTTTCTCGCGGCTTGCCTTGCGTAGCCGGCTGCTGCTTTCCTGTTGCGCATAGGCGGATTGACTGATGCCCAGCCGCTCGGCCACGTCGGCCTGGGTCAAACCGAGGTGCTCCCGCCAGGCGCGGACCGGTGTGGCGCCGTCGACGCTGCGGCTGATCACGTCATGAGGAATCATGCTCTTCTCGGTGTTGCGGGACGCGACATAGTCTGTATAGGGGATGACGACAAAAGCGGGTTCGCCGCCGGGGCCGTTGATGATCTGGATGTTAGTAGGCATGTTCATCGCGTTTTCTCACTTCCTCAATCTCGACAACCTTCACGGCGCCATCCCAATTGAACAGGACACGGTAGTTGCTAATGCGTAGCCGGTAGCCGTGCCGATGATTCGTGAGGGCCTTGACGTTCTGGCATGCAGGCATGGCCTTCAGCGTCTCTACGCCGTCCCGGATCGTTACCTGGTGCTGATGGTCCAACTTGCGTAATTGCTTTGCCGCCTTCTGGGTCCAGAGGATCGCGTTCATTGTACAAAATTATAAGTAAATAATAAGTTTTATTCTTGTATATAAGTTTGTTATTGAGAGCCCGTGTCCCTGTGGCTCGAAGGAGGATGACGTTGTTGGCTCTGCACCCAGGGGGCACGGGGACCATGCATCTTGATTGCGGGCGGTATGCAGCACAATTCGGATCGCTCGCAATGATGAAAATTGGGCGGATTCTTCTTGGCCTGCACGGATCGCCGGCGTCTGCGTGCGTCGCCGTGTCCTGGATGTCGTCCACGAGATATGTAGGCGCATGGCGTCGCGCGCGCCTGGTGCCTCTATGTGCCGGGTCTGCCCGAAGGCTGGTCCGTCACTGTCGGCCGTCCATCATGATGCGTACACCGCGCGAATTGTCCGCTTTTCTGGAAAATTGTTTTCCGTTGATGGAACGTTTGCTAGCATCAAGCATCCGGCACTAATTTTCTCGAAATCTCCATGAACAAGCTGAAGTGTGCTTGGCGTGCGACTTCGAATTCGGCGCGTCGAAGTTGGCGTCCATTCCTTCTGGGACTCTTGATTTCCTTGTTGTTGGCGGCCTGCACCTTTGGGCTATTGATCGAATCCGAGCGCGCGCAGCGCGCCGCCTTTGCCATCGGCGGAACCCTGATCGGCATGATTTGCCTGGCCTTGCTCATCTGCAGGAAGTAGTAAGGGCGGGATCTCCCGGCGCCCGCCCATTGTGCCGCTTGTGTTTGACTCTAAAGTAACTTCAGGCTTTTCAATCAAGCCCAGGTCAATGCCGCAAGGCGATTTGGAGTCCGACATGGGCATACTGAAGCATCTGCTGGGAGGCGGGCATGGCAGCCGCCAAGGCTACGGTTCACACGGCAACCGGCACGGCCAGAACGGATCCTACGGCGATCCGAACATGAATCCTCAACCCCGTCAGGCCACGCTTGCCTGTGGCGCTTGCGGCGCGGCGCAGGCTGCTGGCGGCCGCTACTGCGCGCAATGCGGGGCATCGCTGACGCCGGCCGCGTGCGCGCAATGCCGGGCGGCGCTTGCGCCCGGCGCGAGTTTCTGTGGGCAGTGCGGCGCACGGGCGCAGGCTTGAACGCCCGCGCGCGGCGGCATGGCGGCGCTTTGCGGACATGCGCGACGCCGTCCTGATGGCGGCGTCGACCCGCGCTCAAGGCGCGCTGGACGACGGTTCACGGGCGGCTTCGAGCCGCTGTCAGCGTGCGCTGGCCGGCGCCGGCATGGCGGCGGTCGGTTCGCGAAAGGCCAGCCAGGCATGCAGCGCTCCGGCGTGCACATGCGAGGCCACGCCGAATCCCATGGCGAGCGCGATTCCGCCCAGGGCGGCCGGTCCGGCGTCCCGCGTGCCCAGCAGCATGGCGGCCAGTTCCGGCAGCAGGCCCGAGGCGGCGCCCGCCGCCAGGAACAGGGCGCCGGCCGTGGCCTGGGCGGTGGCGGCGTGCTGGCGCGCCAGCGCGGCGCGGTCGGCATAGCCACGGCGGCCATGACGATAGTGGGTGCGCAGGATCGCGACGGCATTGCCGGCGGCGACGATGAGGGGCAGCGACCACCAGAAATACGGGTTGTCGCTGCGGGCATCGATGCAAAGCAGGACGACGACGAAGGCGAAGGTGGGCGAGGCCAGCGTGCAGATCGCCCAGGACAGCAACAGCCAGGTCCGCCACGGGCCGCGCCAGCGCAGGCTGGGCGGGGCGGCGGCAGCAGCGGGCGGCGAGTCCGGCGCCGAGGCGCCGAGCCAGGGCCGGCGGCCGTTGGCGTCCATCGTGCCGGTGCTGGGTTTGTCCGAGGATTGCAAGGCGCCACTCCGTCTGTTGGGCTGGCCGGCGGCGTGCGCGAACCGCCGGCGAGGCCGGGGGATTTCCCGGTCCATACCTATAGACGTTTCAGGGCATGTGAATCCGCACAGTTTTTTCGTAACACTGTGCGTCGCGACGACGCCTACTGTTCCGGTCCGCTGTTGAGCATCCGGCTGCGAGCCTTCTCGATATGCGAGCGCATGATGTTGCGCGCGCCCTCTGCGTCCTGTTCGCGGATCAAGCGGTAGATCTGGCGATGCTCGTCGATGGCGGCGCGGGTGCGCTTCCAGGGTTCGATATGGACCAGCTGCCGCATCACGTTGACGGCGTGGCTTACGTCGTACTCCAGCGACTTGAGCACTTGCACGAAGCGCTGGTTGCCGGTGGCGGCGGCGATGGCGCGATGAAAGCCGAAGTCGTGGTGGTGGGCGATGTTGCCGGACGCGTCCGCTTCCTCGTAGCCGGCCAGCATGCGGTCCATTTCCTGCAGGTCGCGCTCGCTGCGGCGCAGGGCCGCGAAATAGGCGCACTCGGGTTCGATCACCATGCGCAGCTCCAGCCCCTCGAGGATGTGGCCGACGCGCCGGGCCGGATCGACCGCGGGCATGCCGCCCATCAGGTCGGGCTTGGCGCGCACATAGGTGCCCGAGCCGCGCCGCGAGTCCACCAGCTGGTCCTCGCGCAGCCGGTCCAGCGCCTGGCGCACGACCGGGCGCGACACTTCGAACAGCGCGGCCAGTTCCAGCTCGGCGGGCAGCTTGCTGCCCGGCGCGATCTTGCCGGTGGCGATGGCGTAGAACAGGCTCTCGTACACGCGTTCGGCGAAACGCTCGGCGCGCACATAGCCCAGGCCGGACGCGACCTCGGCCAGCGCATCCAGTTCGGGCCTGGGCCGGCTGGCGGCCTGCAGCAGGGCATCGAGCTGCGGGTCACGCGTGTTGCTCATCGCTGCGCTCCTTCTGTCTGGGCTTGCGGCTTGTCATGCGCTTTGACAAGACCGGCGCGGGCGCGGGGCGCTCGCAGTCCTAGGGATAACCCGAGTCGGGCTGGAAAATTCCTGAAGCTTGGGACAAAAGCTGTCAATGCAATTGACAAGTTGTCGGGCGCTCCCGTAATTTTCCATCAAATCACAAGGCCTGTGCGATCGACGCGCGGGCCGCGTTTCCGGCTCCCGCCGGAGACGCCCGGGAGACTCGGCGGCGCAGCCGCCAGCCATTTCAGCAACCGGCCGTCCGGCCGCCACTTTACTGCGCACATCGTGAGCCAAAAGAACTTCATCGCCAATCAATGGGTGGCCGCCGCCACCGGTGAAACCATTCCCGTGCTGAACCCGTCCGACGGTCAGCAGTTCGAGACGATCGCGCGCTCGGGCCAGGAAGACGTGGACCGCGCCGTGGGCGCGGCGCGCGCGGCGTTCGAGGGCGAGTGGGGGCAGATGGCGCCGGCCGCCCGCAGCCGCCTGCTGATGCGCATCGCCTTCGCACTGCTCGACCGCCAGGAAGAGCTGGCGCAACTGGAATCGGCCGACGCCGGCAAGCCCATCAAGCAGGCGCGCGCCGACGCCGCCGCCGTGGCCCGCTACTTCGAGTTCTACGCCGGCGCGGTCGACAAGCTGCATGGCCAGACCATTCCCTACAACCCCGGCTTCACCGTGCTGACCGTGCGCGAGGCGCATGGCGTGACCGGCCACATCGTGCCGTGGAACTATCCGCTGCAGATCTTCGGCCGCAGCGTGGGCGCGGCGCTGGCCGCCGGCAACGCCTGCGTGGTCAAGCCGGCCGAGGACGCCTGCCTGTCGCTGCTCAAGCTGGCCGAGATCGCGGCCGAGGCCGGCCTGCCGGCCGGCGCGCTGAACATCGTCACGGGCTACGGCCACGAGGCCGGCGCCGCGCTGTCGGCTCATTCCGGCATCGACCACATCTCGTTCACCGGCTCGCCGCAGACCGGCAAGATGGTGGCGCACGCCGCCGCCGACAACCACGTGCCCGTCACGCTGGAACTGGGCGGCAAGTCGCCGCAGATCGTGTTCGACGACGCCGACCTGGACGCGGCCATGCCGGTGCTGCTGGCCGCCATCATCCAGAACGCCGGCCAGACCTGCTCGGCCGGCAGTCGCGTGCTGATCCAGCGCGGTGTGTACGAAACCGTGCTCAAGCGTCTGTCCGAGGCCTTCGCCGCCACCGTGACCGGCCCGGCGGCGCAGGACCTGGATGTGGGCCCGCTGATCAGCGCCCGCCAGCACGACCGCGTGCGTGGCTTCGTTGCCGAAGCCGAGGCCGAGGGCCTGAAGGTGGCGGCGCGCGGCAAGCTCAAGGACGGCGCGTCCGCGTCCGGCTACTACCAGGTGCCGGTGCTGTTCCGCGACGTGCCGCCGAACAGCCGCCTGGCGCAGGAGGAAGTGTTCGGCCCGGTGCTGGCCGCCATGGCCTTCGACACCGAAGCGGAAGCGGTCGCGCTGGCCAATGGCACGCTGTACGGCCTGGTCGCCGGCGTCTGGACGCGCGACGGCGCCCGCCAGCTGCGCCTGGCCCGCCAGCTGCGCGCCGGCCAGGTCTTCGTCAACAACTACGGCGCGGGCGGCGGCGTGGAACTGCCTTTCGGCGGTTCGCGTCAGTCGGGCTATGGCCGCGAGAAGGGGTTCGAGGCGCTGTATGGCTTCACCACGTTGAAGACTATCGCGATCAAGCACTGACGCGTTAGCGTGGTTTTTGTAGCAAGGCCGAGGCCGCGCCGGGTGCGCGGCCTCGGTTTTTTTGTTTTGGGGAGACATGCACGCCGACTCTTCATCGGCCTGTACGCGTCTTGGACTTTCGGGAGAGGGGGGCGCTATTTGTACGGGAGGCGGGCATGACTACGGGCCGGCACAGGCGGTCTTGGCCGGGGCGAGGGAGATTCCACAGTATTGGGGAAGACTGCCAGGCAGGGGCGTGGATCCTGATGTGGAAGGACTGCATGCGCCGAACCCTTTTTTTGTGGGATTTAACTGCACCATAAAAATCAAGGACTTACGGAATGGGTGAAAATTTGGGTGTTTGGAGCCCGGGAAGTGGTTTTTTCTTTAGAATCAAGCAGCTGTGGAGTTTGATGAACAGTTCGCTGCCGCGTAGGCAGCTTAGAAAAAGGTGATGGAACGCCGCCAAGAGCCGGCGCCGTTCGCTGCCGCGTAGGCAGCTTAGAAAAGTACAGCGACAGATTGTCGAACGTCGTCACAGTTCGCTGCCGCGTAGGCAGCTTAGAAATGGAATCTCTTGGCCTGGGCGATTCGCTCAGCGTTCGCTGCCGCGTAGGCAGCTTAGAAAGCGTGGACACCTTCGAAAGCTCCAACGACGATTGTTCGCTGCCGCGTAGGCAGCTTAGAAAATTGCGCAACCACACCTTCTGATACTCGAACAGGTTCGCTGCCGCGTAGGCAGCTTAGAAAGGCTCGATGTACGCGAGCATCTGCGCTACGTGGTTCGCTGCCGCGTAGGCAGCTTAGAAAAGGTCCGTGGCGCCCGCGTCGAATTCGAAGCGGTTCGCTGCCGCGTAGGCAGCTTAGAAAGCATTCGTCAGGAAGTGCGCAAGGACGCCGTGGGTTCGCTGCCGCGTAGGCAGCTTAGAAAAATCCGCTGAACGGCAGCTACATGTCCTCGCTGTTCGCTGCCGCGTAGGCAGCTTAGAAAAGCGAGAGCAGCATTGCGCGGCAGAAGTGGTGGTTCGCTGCCGCGTAGGCAGCTTAGAAAATGAGCCGGGCCGTATTCGACGCCGAGGTCCGGTTCGCTGCCGCGTAGGCAGCTTAGAAAGACGCCGCCCGCAAGTTGGCGGTGACGAAGCTGTTCGCTGCCGCGTAGGCAGCTTAGAAAACCGCGCAGGCCGGCCGCCATGCGCTTCTCCTGGTTCGCTGCCGCGTAGGCAGCTTAGAAATGGGTTTGCAGGTCGATGGCCGTGAATTCGCCCGTTCGCTGCCGCGTAGGCAGCTTAGAAATTGCGCCGGTCGAACGTCTCGCGCATCAGCACGTTCGCTGCCGCGTAGGCAGCTTAGAAAAACACGGGGTTATATGCATAGGGGCGGATCAAGTTCGCTGCCGCGTAGGCAGCTTAGAAATGAACCGCGCACGTTTACCCGCGTGCGCCCGTGTTCGCTGCCGCGTAGGCAGCTTAGAAATGCATACGCAGGCCTTCGGCAATGCATGGGTCGTTCGCTGCCGCGTAGGCAGCTTAGAAAATGCTCAGAATGTCCGGGTCGAAACGTCCGGTGTTCGCTGCCGCGTAGGCAGCTTAGAAATGCTGGATCAGGTTGTCCAGCTGGACGAGGTTGTTCGCTACCGCGTAGGCAGCTTAGAAAACCTTGGGCACGTCGTAGCGTAGCGCTGCCCAGTTCGCTGCCGCATAGGCAGCTTAGAAAGCAGACATCCCGGCTGGGATGGATTACCCGTGGTTCTCTGCCGCATAGGCAGCTTAGAAAAAACGTTGTTCCGCAAACGATCTGCCCTTGGTGTTCGCTGCCGCATAGGCAGCCAAGACAGTGAACGTTCCGACGGCCTGCTTCACCTGTGCCAATTCGCTACCATCCAGCCGTCGCCAGGGACATCACCCGGCCCGAAGCAAAATATCGGTTAACGTTGATGTTTTGTTTCACGGGCGCGCCGCGCCCCGCATCAGGATTCGTATGTTCACAGGCATAGTCCAAGGCACCGCGAAGATCGCCAAGATCGCCGATCGCGAGGGCCTGCGCACTTTCACGCTCGATTTCCCGCCGGGCTTTTGTACTGATCTGGCGGTGGGCGCCAGCGTGTCCACCGACGGGGTCTGCCTGACCGTGACCGAGCTGACGGGCCCGGACCAGGCCACCTTCGACGTCATGCTGCAAAGCCTGGCCATCACCACCCTGGGCGCCTACCAGGAAGGCGACCGCGCCAACGTCGAGCGCGCGGCCAAGGACGGCGCCGAGATTGGCGGGCATCCGCTGTCGGGGCATGTGGACTTCACGTCCGAAGTGGTGATGGTCAAGTCGTCGGACACGAACCGGCTGATGCGCTTCAGCATTCCCGAGGACTTCCGCAAGTACGTGTTCGCCAAGGGCTATATCGCCATCAACGGCGCCAGCCTGACCGTGTCCGAGGTCAACCGCGCCGAGGGTTGGTTCGAGGTCTGGCTGATTCCCGAGACGCGCCGCATGACGGTGTTCGAGGACAAGCAGGTCGGCGACGCCGTCAATATCGAGATCGAGCGCGGCACCCAGGTGGTGGTGGACACCGTGCGCGAGACTGTGCAGGAAAGCCTGGGCAAGCTGCAGCCGCTGCTGGAAGCGATCCTCAAGGAAAAGGGGCTGTCGCTGGAGGACTTCGTGACTCCGCAACAGGCCAAGCTGAAGTAGAGCCCTGGACGCAAGACTCCTAAAGCCAGGCCCTTGAAGCTGGACCTTTAAAGCCAGCCCATTAAAGCGAGACCCTTAAAGCCAGACCCTGAAAACAAACCGCCCCGCGGCACGAGGCCGGGGGCGGCAGGGTCTGCGCAACGAGGCTTGCGCAAGACATCATGCGCCCGCGTCCGGCTCCGTGCCGGCGCGGGCGCATGTCGTTCAGCCAGCGAAGGCGCGGCCCAGCGGCTTGACGCGGATGCCGGGACGCAGGCGCGTCCAGGGCAGGTCGGCGGGGGCGGCCTGCATGGGGCCGGGGGCCTTGGCCCCCAGCCCCTCGTGCGCGGGGGGCCGGAAGTCGGCGCGGGAGTGCACCGAGCCTTTCCCCCCCCGG
>NZ_JAGTJY010000102.1:0-22179 GCF_018195695.1 Achromobacter sp. Marseille-Q0513
CAGCCGGCGCGCCGTGAGCAGGCTGGTTTCCGCCGGACCCACGAACAGCACGCCATCGTCGCGCGTGTGGCGCCTGAGCACCTGCACGGCGCGCTCCTGGGTGGCCTGGTCGAAGTAGATCAGCAGGTTGCGGCAGAACACGAAGTCGTAGGCCGGCGCGTGCGCCAGCAGCCCGGCATCGAACAGGTTGCCCGACTGGAAGCGCACCCGCTCCATCACCTGCTGCGACAGCTGGTGGCCGTCGCCGGTCTCGATGAAATGGCGATCGCGGTAGTCCAGCGCATCGCCACGGAAGGAATTGCGCCCGTACAGGCCCCGGCGCGCGAACTCGACCACGCGCTCGCTGATGTCCAGCGCATCGATCAGGAAGCGCGAGGCGGGCACGCCGGCGTCCAACAGGGCCATGGCGATGGAATACGGCTCCTCGCCGCTCGAACAGGGCAGGCTCAGCACGCGCAGCACGCGCTCGTCGGCCGCGCCGGCGCCGAACAGCCGCTCGCAGGCCAGCTGCGCCATCGCCTGCTGCGACTCCGGATAGCGGAAGAACCAGGTTTCGGGCACGACCACCGATTCGATCAGCAGCTGCATCTCGGCGGGCGAGGCCTGCACCCGCATCAGGTAGTCGCGCTCATCGTCCACGCCGGTCGCGCCCATGCGGTGGCGCACGGCGCGCTCGACCGCGGCCGCGCCGATCGAGCGGCTATCCAGCCCCATCTTGCGCTTGAGCAGGCCGCTGAACTCGTCGACCAGCATCATGGCGCGGCTCCCGGCCGCGCATCGTCGGGCGCGGGATACAGCAGCGCCCGCGCCTCGGGCGGCAGCAGGTCATCGACGGTCACGGCCTGCACCATGCCCATGGCGTCGGACAGCACCGGCCCCAGGTAGCGCGCCTGCCGGTTGTCCAGCGCCAGCGGCCGGAAGGCGGCCGGGTCGAAGTGCACGGTCTCGGTCGCCTGCTCCAGGATCAGTCCCAGCACCCGCTCGCCGCCCAGGGCCGGCGCGCGATAGCGCAGCAGCGCCAGCCGCGTGCTGGTGACGGTGGCGGCCTGGCCGCAGCCGGCCAGCGCGCTCATGTCGATGACCGGCACGCCCTCGCCGTGCCTGGACAACAGGCCCGCCACCCAGGCCGGCGTGCCCGGCACGCGCTTGAGCGGACGCCAGCCCAGCACCTCGATGATGTCGGCGGCGTCCAGCGCGTAGCGGTCCCGGCCGATGCGGAACAGCAGGTAAAGCCGCCGCCCCGTGGAAGCGGCGGCTGGCGGCGCGGACAGGGATTCGGTCATGACGGCGGTCACACCTTGAAGCGGGACACGCCGCTGCGCAGGTCGTTGGCCACCAGCGTCAGCTCCTCGATGGCCAGGCTGGACTGGCGCAGCGATTCCACGGTCTGCTGCGCCGCGTCGCTGAGCTGCTGCAGGGCCTGGTTGATCTGCTCGGCGCCGGTGGCCTGGGCCTGCATGCCCTCGTTGACCATCTGCACGCGCGGCGCCAGCGTCTGCACCTGCTGGATGATCTGCGACAGCTGGTCGCCGACCTGCTGCATGTCGGCCATGCCGCGCCGCACTTCCTCGGAGAACTTGTCCATGCCCATCACGCCGGCCGAGACCGAGGACTGGATCTCGCGCACCATCTGCTCGATGTCGTAGGTGGCGACGGCGGTCTGGTCGGCCAGGCGGCGGATCTCGGTGGCCACGACCACGAAGCCGCGACCGTATTCACCGGCCTTTTCCGCCTCGATGGCGGCGTTCAGGGACAGCAGGTTGGTCTGGTCGGCCACCTTGGTGATCGTGGTCACGACCTGGGTGATGTTGCCGGCCTTCTCGTTCAGGATGGCCAGCTTGGCATTGACCGAGCCGGCCGCGTCCACCACGTTGCGCATGGTGTCTTCCATGCGCGCCAGGCCGACCTGGCCGCTGCCGGCCAGCGAGGCGGTCTGCTCGGCCGCGCCCGACACCTCGGTCATGGTGCGCACCAGCTCGCGCGAGGTGGCGGAGATTTCGCGCGAGGTGGCGCCGATCTCGGTGGTGGTGGCCGCCACTTCGGACGCGGTGGCCTGCTGCTGCTTGGATGTGGCGGCGATCTCGGTGACCGAGGTGGCGACCTGCACGGCCGAGCGCTGCGTCTTGCCGACCAGGCCGGTCAGCTCGTCCACCATGCCGTTGAAGCCGGTTTCGATGGCGTTGAATTCGTCCTTGCGCGCCAGGCGCAGGCGGCGGCTGAGGTCGCCGCTGCCGGTCAATTCCAGGGTGCGAACGATATCGCGCATGGGATCGACGATGGCGCGCAGCAGCAGGTAGCCACAGATGATGGCCGCGACGATGGCCATGGCCAGCGAGATCAGCATGCCGTACTCGGCGGTATCCACGGCCTTGCCGATGCTGGTGCTGGACAGGTCGGCCTGTGCCTTGTTGGCCGCCACGATCTGGGCGATCAGTTCGCGCCCGGAATAGAAAGCGGGCCGCAGCTCGGTCTTGATCCGGGCCTCGGTGCGCGCCAGGTCGACCTGGGCGGACGCGCCCAGGATGTCGCCGCGGATGCGCTTGTATTCCTGCAACGCCTTTTCGAAGCCGTCGAACATCTTGATATCGTCCGCGCGCGACATGGTGCGGCGGTACTGCTCGACGTTGGCATCCAGCGCCTGATCGTTCTTGGGCAGCGAATCGAGCAGCGCGCGGCGCTCCTGGTCGGTGTCGGCGTGGAAGGCGTCCTGCACCGCCACGAAGCCGCCGAACCAGGCCGAGCGGATCTCGGTGCTGTAGTACAGGCCAGGCACCGCATCGTCCCTGATGGTCATGGCCTCCGACTCGATATGCAGCAGCCGACGGTAGTCGACCACCACCATCAGCGTCATGATGGCCAGGATGACCAGGAAGCTGGCGAGGATGCGTTGGCGCAGAGTCAGATTCTTCATGCCGAGAGACCTTGTGCGAAAACGGCGCGGTCCGTCATGCGGGTCGCGCCGAGGGATGTTCCCGCGCAGCTTGCGGCGGCGCGGGAACCCCGTCCATTACGGAGGTGTTCAAATTTCCAGCAATTATTGCAAAGCCATCGCCGGCAAGCCATGAAAATAGGGGGGCAACCCCCAATAAAGCGCTTCCCCGTCGGAAAAAAGCAAAGCCCGGTTACAACGGGCTTGTCTTTTTTCCTGCCAAACCGTACCGAAGCCGGCGGTCCGGCCCCGGTTCTCGCGCCGTTCAACCGGCCCAGAGCGCCGCCGGCGGGCGGGCCGACACCCAGTCCCGCGCCTGTCCGTAGGCATGGGCCAGCCGCAGCACGTCCAGGTCGCCCTGGGGCGGCCCGATCAGTTGCAGCCCCGCCGGCAGGCCGGCCTGGCCAAAGCCGGCCGGCACGCTGATCACCGGGCAGCCGGATAGCGTCCAGGGCGTCACCACCTCCATCCAGCGGTGATAGGTGTCCATGTCGCGGTCCGCGATCCGCTTGGGCCAGTCCAGCTCGGCGTCGAAGGGAAAGACCTGGGCCGTGGGCACCGCCAGGTAGTCGAACTCGTCGAACATGGCCAATACCGTCTGATACCAGGCGCTGCGCTCGGTGGACGCCTGGTAGACCTGCTGCGCGGTCATGCCCGACAGGCCCTCCACTTCCCAGACCAGGGCCGGCTTGACCAACGCGCGCTTGGCCGGATCCTGCAGCAGCGCCTGGAACTGGCCGCCGACCATCAGGTGGCGGTGCGCCAGCCAGATGCGCCACAGGCGTTCGCCGTCGAACGGCACGCGATGGGCGTCGACCTCGCAGCCCACCGCCCGCAGATCCTCCAACGCCGCCTCGCACAGCGCCAGCACGCCAGGCTCCATCGGCAGGTGGCCGCCCCAGTCGCCCAGCCAGCCGATGCGCTTGCCGCGCAGGTCGGCGTCCAGCGGCTGCGCGAACTGCGCCGGATCGCCGGTCAGCGACAAGGGCACGCGGCGGTCATGGCCGGCCAGCACCGACAGCATCAACGCCACGTCGCGCGGGCTGCGGCCCATCGGTCCTTCGTAGGCCAGCTGCTTGAGGAACACCTCCGGCGCCGGACCGTAGGGCACGCGGCCGGCCGAGGGCCGGAAACCGTAGACATTGCAGAAGCCCGCCGGATTGCGCAGCGAGCCGCCGAAGTCGCTGCCGTCGGCCACCGGCAGCATGCGCGCCGCCAATGCCGCGGCCGCCCCGCCGCTGCTGCCGCCGGCGCTGCGCGCCAGGTCATAGGGATTGCGGGTGGTGCCGTAGACCTGGTTGTAGGTATGCGAGCCCAGGCCGAACTCGGGCACGTTGCTGCGTCCGATGAAGACCGCGCCCGCCGCGCGCATGCGCCCGGCGATGATGGAATCGTGCGCCGTCACCTGGTCCTTGAACACCAGCGAGCCCATCGACGTCACCATGCCGCGCACCGCCGTCAGGTCCTTGGGCGCCTGCGGCATGCCGTGCAGCCAGCCCCGCCACTGACCGGCCGCCAGCTCGGCGTCGCGGTCATCGGCCTCGCGCAGCAGCTCGTCGCTGTCGCGCCGCGCCACGATGGCGTTGACCGCCGGATTGACCCGGTCGATATGCGCCAGATAGGCAACCATGACTTCGCGGCACGACACATGACGCTGGCGTATGGCATCCGACAAGGCATGCGCCGGCATGGCGACGATGTCGTCCAGGGCGGGCTGTGGGGCTGCGTGCATGCGGGTCTCCTTGTGGCGCCACGGCCTGCGGCGGCGCGCTGTCGTTTTGTCGGCCCGCGGCATCGTGGCCGCGGTCCCCGCGCATATACTACGCCGCCCCGTCGCGCGCGGCGCAAGACCGCGCTCAATCCGGCTTGCGGCCCTTGCCGATCAGGTCGACGAGGCCATCGGACAGCGTGCCGCGCCAGCTCAGGTAGTCATGGCCGCCCTCCACTTCCTGGTGCGTGACGCGGTAGCCCTTGGCGCGCAGCACGTCGCGCAGGTGGCGGTTGGTCTCGACGATGCCGGGCTGGCTGCCGCGCCCCATCTCGAAGCGTCCGGCCACCATGTAGAAACGCACCGGCAGCGTGCGGATGGCGGCGAACTGACGTGTGAGCCACTGGTCTTCCTCGCCCGGCGGCGCCCACCAATAGGATCCGGACTGGCTCAGCACATTGCCGAACACCTCCGGATGGCGCAGCGCCGCATACGACGAGGCCAGCCCGCCGTAGCTCGAACCGCCGATCACCGTGCGCGCGGCCGGCGCGTACAGGCCCTGCCCGCGCGCCCAGGGCATCAGTTCGCGCGCCAGGAATTCGGCGAAATCGGGATTGGGCGGCAGCTCGGTCGAACGCGAATCGGCGGTGGGATTGGAGATCAGGATCGCGGCGGTGGGCGGTATCGCGCCCGCCGCGATCATGTTGTCCAGGATCACGGGCGTGGGCACCCGGCTCAGATACGGACCGGCATCGAACAGCACCAGCACGTGATTGTCGGCGCCGGCGGGCTGCCAGCCCGCCGGCCGGTACAGATGGATCTCGCGGGTATTGCCCAGGATGGCGCTCTTGAGTTCCAGGGCCTCTACCGTGCCCGGCGTGACGCCGGCGCGCGGCGCGATCCAGGGCTGCGGCGGCGCATCGGCCAGTTCCAGCGCCGAGGAATACTGGAAGGGATCGATGCCGCGCGCCGGATAGGCCTTGGCATTGAGCGGATCGGCCTGCGCGGTGGCCAGGATGGCGCGGCGGCGCTGGCCGTCCGAGGCCGGCAGCTCGGGCACGTCCGGCGCCAGCCGGTACGACAGGCGCGCCGTGCGCGGCAGCGCGAAACTGCGGTACCAGACGTCGGACTGGCCCAGGCGTTCAAGTTGCGCGTGGTCCGAGGACGGGCTGCCGAACAGCCGCACATTGCGCTCGGCGCCGCGCCACAGGAAGGTGACGAGGTCGCGCTTGTCGTCCAGCGGCTCGACCAGCGGCGCGCCCTGCTGCGCCACCTCGCGCCAGAAGGCGGCGGTGTCGCCGCCCTGCGCAAGCGTGCGCGCCAGCGCGGCGATGCGCGGGCTGTCCATTCTTGGCTCGGGCGCCTTCTGCGCCGACAGCGGCAGCCGCTCGGTCACCTTGAACTGGTAGGCGCCGTCACCCTGCGCCCGCAGCGTGTAGCGGCCGGTCGCCGGCGCCACCAGCATCAGCGCCCCGGCGGGCTTTTCGGCGTCGCTCAAGCGCCGCAGGTGCCGGCCGTCGGCGTCCAGCAGGTCCAGCGTGACCCCGCTGGCTGCGGCCCAGGCGCCGCTCAGGTAATCGCCCCGCTCCAGGTCGAGCCGGGTATCGACCGGCGCGCGCGGCGTGACCACGCCCTGCGCCTGCTGCGCCGACACCGCGCCCGCCCAGGCCAGGATCAGCCCGGCGGCGCGCCAGGCATGGCGTTGCGCCATCTTGTGCTTCATGGATGCTCCCGCGGGTCTGCCCGCAAGTGATATGCAAATAGGAATCTATTTCATTATCACAGAAAAACGGGGCCAGCTTACGCCGACGCCCCGCCCTTCAGGGAAACAGGCGCTGCGCCAGATGGTCGATGAAGACCCGCAGCTTGGGGGAAACATGCCGGCTCGCCGGCCACAGCGCCCACAGCGTGCCGTTGCCCCGCGTGCGCTCTTCCATGACGATGCGCAGGCTGCCCTCGGCCAGCTCCCGGCGCACGGTGAAGTCCGGCAGGCAGACGATGCCCTGCGCGTTCAGCGCCAGGTGGATGCGCATCTCCACGCTGTTGCAGACGAGTGTCAGCGGCAGTTCGGGCGCCTGCGCCTCGGCCGCCGTCTTCAGCGGCCAGCGTTCGAGCCGGCCGGTGCTGGGAAAGCGATAATGCAGGCAGGCATGGCGCTGCAGGTCGGCGGCCTTGCGCGGCTCGCCGTGCTGGCGCAGGTATTCGGGCGACGCGACCAGGATGCGGCGGAACCCGCCCAGACGTCGGCGCTTGAGCCCGGAATCGTCCATCTCGCCCGTGCGCACCACGGCGTCGTAGCCGTCGCCGATCACGTCGACCATGCGATCGGTGAAATCCAGGTCCAGCGATACGTCGGGATAGCGCTGCATGAACTCGGCGATGGCCGGCTCGAACAGGCCGCTGTAACGCGGCAGGCTCACCCGCAGCTTGCCGCGCGGCGCGTCGGACGCCTCGGACAGCTCCAGCTCGGCCGCCTCGACCTCGCACAGGATGCGGCGGCAGCGCTCCAGGAACTTCTCGCCCTCCGGCGTCAGGGCGATATGCCGCGTGCTGCGGTGGAACAGCCGCACCTTCAGCCGTTCCTCCATGCGCGCCACGCTCTTGCCCACCGCCGACGGCGACACCCCCAGCACGCGTCCCGCCTCGGAAAAACTGCGCGTTTCCGCCACCAGCACGAACACGCTGATGCCGCTCAGGCTGTCCATCGCTACCGCTCCCTGGCTTGCCGCGACAGCGCCGCGGACTTCTGCATTACGGACTTCAATGTCCTGAATATTCGGAATACTAGCCTGTTTTTCTTTAACGGCCAGCCCCCTATTCTTGCCGGGACCGTGGCGCCAGGCGCGCCTCTCCTCTTGGCTTCCCGCAACATGACGACTGACCCGAACTCCGTTTCCACGACTTCCCGGCGCTGGCTGCAGCTGATTTCCGCCTGCCTGACCGCCCTGCTCATCCCGCTCTGCTTCACCGGCCCTGCCGTGGTGCTGCCGTCCATCAGCCAGGCCCTGGGCGGCACGCCCGTCGAGTTGAACTGGGTGCTCAACGGCTACATCCTGGCCTATGGCAGCGTGATCATGGTGGCCGGCAGCCTGGTCGACCTGATCGGCCCGCGCCGCGTCTGGCTGCTGGGCCTGGCGCTGTTCTGCGCCGCCACCTTCCTGCTGCCGCTGGCGCCGTCGGTCTTCTGGATGGACGTGCTGCGGCTGGTCCAGGGCACGGGCGGCGCGGCCGCCTTCGCCGCCGCCATGTCCTCGCTGGCGCCGCTGTTCCACGGCGCGGCGCGCGCCCGCGCCTTCAGCCTGCTGGGCACCACCTTCGGCATCGGCCTGTCCTTCGGTCCGCTGGCCTCCGGCTGGCTGGTCGAGGCGGCGGGATGGCAATGGGTGTTCCTGGCCACCGGCCTGGTCGGCCTGCTGGGCGCGGCCATGGTCGCGGCCAGCGTGCGCGCGGCGCCGGCCGGCATGCGCGGCCGGCTCGACTGGCGCGGCGCGCTCTGCTTCACCGGCGCGCTGGGCCTGTTCACCTGCGGCATGCTGCTGGCGCCCGAAACCGGCTGGAACAGCCCCGGCGTGCTGGCCGCGCTGCTGGCCTCGGCCCTGCTGGCCGTGGTGTTCGTGCGCATTGAGCGCCGCATCGCCAGCCCGCTGCTGGAGCTGGGCCTGTTCCGCAACGCCCGCTTCGTCGGCGTGCAGGCGCTGGCCGCCTCTCCCGCCTTTCTTTTCATCGCGCTGATCGCCATGCTGCCGGGCCGCTTCATCGGCATGGATGGCTACGGCGCGCTGGCGGCCGGCCAGCTCATGATCGGCCTGGCCGCGCCGCTGCTGGTCGTGCCCTTCCTGGCCGCGCTGCTGACGCGCTGGTTCAGCCACGGCCTGCTGTCCGCGGTGGGCCTGCTGGTCGCGGCTTGCGGCCTGCTCCTGCTGGAAGACGCCCTGGCGCAAGGCGGCGGCCTGCTCCTGCCCATGGGCCTGATCGGCGCCGGCATCGGCCTGCCCTGGGGCCTGATGGACGCGCTGGCGGTCAGCGTGGTCGACAAGGACAAGGTCGGCATGGCCACCGGCATCTTCAACACGGTGCGCGTATCCGCCGACGGCGTGGCCATCGCCGTGCTGAGCGCGCTGCTGGCCTTCCTGATCCAGGCGCGGCTGGGCGCGGCGCTGCCCGCCGACCCCGCGCTAGCCCTGGCCGCGAACCGCGCGGCGCTAGGCCAGCTGGCCGAGGCGTCCGCCCTGCTGCCGGGCGCGGCCGACCTGCTGCGCCAGAGCTACGGCCAGGCCTTCGGCGTCGTGCTGCGGGTGCTGGCGGCCATCGCGGTGCTGACCGCCGTGCTGATCTACGCGCTGCTCGGCAGGCGCGAAGGCGCGCGCGCCGGCGGCCGCGCCACGGCCTGAGCGTCCGCCCTGCCCCCGGAAGCATTCGTGCCGCCGGGACCGGCCCGCCTCGCTCGCCGCGAGGCGTCGACTTGCCCGCCGCCACGCTTGCGCCAGATCAAGCCGGCCCGCTGTGGCGCGCTCTAAGATCGCCTGCCTTCACTTCCGCCCGGAGACGATCTTGGACACGCCGCCCCTCTGCACTGAAGACGATATCCGGGACCTGGTCGAGACCTTCTATGGCAAGGTCCGGTCCGACGCGCTCCTGGGACCGGTGTTCAACGGCATGATCCATGACTGGGACGAGCACCTGACGCGGCTGTCGGACTTCTGGTCGGCCGTGCTGCTGGGCACGCGGCGCTTTGCCGGCATGCCCATGCCCACGCACGTGGCCATGCCCAATCTCAGCGCCGCCCTGTTCGAACGCTGGCTGGCCCTGTTCGGCCAGACCACCGCCGCGCTGCCCAACCGCCCGATGGCCGACGCCGCGATGCAGATGGCGCAGCGCATGGCGCGCAGCCTCTGGTACGGCTACCAGCTGAGCCGCGATCCCAGCCTGCCGCTGGCCGAGCTGCGGCCGCCCCCCCTGCCCCACTGAAGACGACCGAGCGACACCCGGCATCGTTCCCGGCCAACCGCGCTCAGCGCAGCGTCCACCAGGCCGGCAGCAGCGCGCGCACCTTGGCGCGGCGATAGCGGTCGTCGATCAGGTGCACGGTGCCGCTGTCGTGCTCCGTGCGGATCACGCGGCCGGCCGCCTGCACCACCTTCTGCATGCCCGGGTACAGATAGGCGTAGTCGTAGCCGTGTTCCTGGCCATAGCGCGCGTCCAGCAGGCGCCGCATGTTCTCGTTCACCGGGTTGACCTGCGGCAGCCCCAGCGTGGCGATGAAGGCGCCGATCAGCCGCTTGCCGGGCAGGTCCACGCCCTCGGCGAAGGCGCCGCCCAGCACCGCGAAGCCCACGCCGCGCCCTTCTTCCGTGAAGCGCGCCAGGAAGGCCGCGCGGCTCGCCTCGTCCATGCCCGGCGTCTGCTGCCAGACCGGCACCTGCGGATGGCGCGCGCGCATCAGCTCGGCCACCCGCGCCAGATAGTCGAAGCTGCTCAGGAAACCCAGGTAGTTGCCCGGCCGGCTGGCGTACTGGCTGGCGATCAGGTCCGCGATGGGCTCGAGCGAACGCTCGCGGTCGCGGTAGCGCGTGGACACATGGCCGGCCACTCGCACGTCCAGCTGCTCGGCCCGGAACGGCGCGGCCACGTCGATCCAGTCGGTGGCGGCGGGCAGGCCCAGCGTGTCCTGGAAGAAGCGCGGCGGACTGAGCGTGCCCGAGAACAGCACCGTGGCATGCGCCGTCGCGAAGCGTCCGGCCAGGTGCGGCGCCGGAATCACGTTGCGCACGCACAGCGTGGACAGCGGCGTCTTGGCCCCGGCCGCGCCCGGCTGCGCCAGCGTGGCGTCGAACAGCGCGTGCGGGCCGTACAGCTCGGCCAGGCGCTGGAAGTGCAGCGCCTCGAAATGGAAGGCCAGCACCGGATCGTCCTGCCCCAGCGGCATCTCGGCCAGCGCCTCGGTGATCGCAGCCGTGGCCTTCTGCAACGCCGCCAGCACGCCCGCCGGCGGCGCGTCATAGGCCTGGTACGGCTCGGCCTGCTTGCGGTTGAAGGCCTGCCAGGAGCGGTGCAACCCGTCCAGCGCCTTCTTCAGCGGCTTGGGCGCGGCCTGGCGCGCGCCGGCCAGCGTGGCCTGCGACAGTTCGGCGGTGTACATGCGGCGCGCGCGGTCGACCAGGTTGTGCGCCTCGTCCGCCAGCACCGCGACCTTCCACTGGCCGGCCTGCGTCAGCGCGTGCAGCATGGCCGTGGCGTCGTAGTAATAGTTGTAGTCGCCCACCACCACGTCGCTCCAGCGCGTCAGCTCTTGCGCCAGGTAGTAAGGGCAGACGCCGTGGGCCGCCGCTACCTGGCGCAGCGCGGCGGCGTCCATGCGGCCGTGCGCCAGCGCGCCGGCGCGGGCCGGCGGCAGGCGGTCGTAGAAGCCTCTCGCCAGCGGGCAGGACTCGCCGTGGCAGGCCTTGTCCGGATGCTCGCAGAGCTTGTCGCGCGCCTGCAGTTCCAGCACCCGCAGGCCGGGCGCGGCCGGCTGCGCGTTCAGCGTGTCCAGCGCCTGCAGCGCCAGCGCGCGGCCCGGCCCCTTGGCGGCCAGGAAGAACAGCTTGTCCAGGCCGGCCTCGGGCGCGGCCTTGAGCAGCGGGAACAGCGTGCCCAGCGTCTTGCCGATGCCGGTCGGCGCCTGCGCCAGCAGGCAGCCGCCGTCGCGCGCCTTGCGGTAGGCAGCCACCGCCAGCTCGCGCTGGCCGCTGCGGAACGCGTGCGGAAAGCGCAGCGCCGCCAGCGCCTCGTCGCGCGCGCGGCGATGCGCCTGTTCCTGCCGCGCCCAGGCCAGGTAGCGCTCGCAATGCGCGTTGAAGAACGCTTCCAGCTCGGCGGCCGGATGCGTCTCGGCCAGCACCGTTTCCTCTTCGGTGGCGACGTTGAAATACACCAGCGCCACCGTCAGGCTGGCCAGCCCGCGCGCCTGGCACAGCAGATGGCCGTAGACCTTGGCCTGCGCCCAGTGCGCGGCGCGGTGGTTCTCGCGCACGCTGTCCAGGCGCCCGCGATAGGTCTTGATCTCTTCCAGGCGCTTGGCGACCGGGTCGTAGCCGTCGGCGCGGCCGCGCACCAGCAGTTCGCCGTATTCGCCGGACAGGGCGACCTCGGTTTCATAGCCGGGGCCGCGCCGGCCCGTCACCACGCCGTGCCCGGCCACGCCTTCCTGGCCGGTCGGCGCGGGCGTGAAGCGCAGGTCCAGGTCGCCGGCGCGCGCGGTGAACTCGCACAGGGTGCGCACGGCGGCCACGCAGCTCATCGGCCGTCTCCCTGCGTGGCAGGCGCGGCGTCCATGTCCTGCCAGCGCACATGGCAGACGCTGACGGGCATGCCGTGAGACAGGCAATAGTCCAGCCAGCGGATCTGGTTGTCCTGCAGCTTGTCGCCGGGGCCCTTCACCTCGACCAGCTCGTAGCGCCTTTCCGCCGGCCAGAAGCGGATCAGGTCAGGCAGGCCGGAACGGTTGGTCTTGACGTCCGACAGCAGGCGTTCGAACACGCGCTTCAGGTGAGCCGCCGGCACGCAATCCAGCGCCAGCGCCAGCAGCGGTTCGGACAGCGCGTCCCAGGATACGAAGGGAGACTGCAGGCCCTGCTTGTCGCGGTAGCGGCGCCATATCTCGTCGCGATATTCCGGCGTGTCCAGCAGCGCGAGGCAGGCCTGGAACTGCGCGGCGCGGCGCGCCGGAAAATCGGGCGCGCCCAGGTCGGCGGGGCCGCGCTGGAACGGATGGAAGAATGCGCCCGGCACCGGCGCGAACACCGCCGGCCAGCACAGCAGGCCGAACAGCGCATTGAACAGCGTGTTCTCGACATAGTGCGCCGGCGTCTGGTCGCGGTGCCAGTGGTCGCGCACGGCTAGCTCCACCGGCAGGCCATCCGCCGGCCGGGGCAGCACCAGGTCGTGGCGCGGCGCCGCTCGCAGCCCGGCGGCCGGCGGCCGGGGCTGGCCCAGCGCCCGCCGCAGGCGTGGCAGCATACGCGCCACCCGCTGCGCTTCCTCTTCGCTTTCGGGCGCGGCCAACGCCTGGTCCGCCAGCGCCAGCGCCTCAGGCAGCAATGCCATGCGTTCGTGCACGCGGATGCGGCGGTGGCGCGCGCCCGGATAGGCGCATTGCGCATACACCCGTTCCGCCGCCGGCCAGTCGCCCGCCCGTTCGCAAGCCTGGCCGATGCGCAGCAGCACCTTGGCGCGGCGCTGCTCCAGCCAGGGATTGGCGCTGGCGCTGGCCTGGACCTGGGCCAGCAAGGCGTCCAGCCCCGCTCCCGTCGCTGCCTGCGGCGTCTCGTCCAGCGCCGCGCGGCAGGCGTGCAAAGCCAGATAGAGGTCCACGTCGGCGCGCGACTGGAACGCGCGCGAGGCCGCGTCGAAAGGCACGCTCTCGTACTGGAACACGCCCAGGTCGGCCAGCACGAACTCCGACCAGTCCTGATGCAGGTTGCCGAAGAACATCAGCCGGAAGCGCTCGCAGACCTCGCCCGCCATCAGGCGCCAGACGGCCTCGCCGGCGTCCGGATGCCAGTCCCGATAGGGTTGCGCGTCGGGCTGCCGCGCGCGCAGCGCGTCCAGCAACCCGGCTTTGCGCGCCGATGCCGGAAGATGGGGAAACAGCCGCAGCAATTCGGGCTTGGTATGCAGGCCGAACAGCTCGTCCGGCGTCATGGCCGCGTCCCGGTCCAGCCAGCCCAGCGCTTCCAGCGGCGCGGCGGCCGCCTCGGCCGGGCCGATTTCCTCGTAGTTCAGGCCGCTGGCGCGGAACCACGGCCCGCGCCGCAGCAGCAGCCGCGCCAGCAGCGCCTGCGACGGCTGCGGCAGCGCCGCGTAGTCGGCGACGAAGCGGCGCTGCGTCTCGTCCAGCACATCGTCATAGCGCTCGGCCACCCAGGCCAGCGCGCGCTGGAAGTTGTGCAGGTAGTAATAACGGTGGGGAGGAAACATCGGCCGGGCCGGCGGGCTGGGAGTGACGGGCTGGCCGCGAGCGCGGCCCTGTCAGTTCCAGGCCCCGGCAAAGTACTGGATGGATATCCACATATTACCTTGATTGCCGGCCGGGCCGCGATCGTCTCGCGGGCGCGGAAATCGCCCGAAGATCGCTATTTACGGGTGATCAGGCCGCTCATGTACTGGTTCAGATCCCGGAAGTCCTGGACCGACCAGGCGTGCGGCGCCAGCTTCACGCCATTCTCCCGCAGCGTCCTGGGTATCAGGTCGCCGTTGGGGCGCAGGATGACCGAGGAGACGATGACGCCCGGATAGTCGACCAGGCGCTTCCGGAAGGCGGCGGTCGTCAGGTCGGGCGTCGGCGGATTGCTCTTGTTGGCCAGCGGCCCGGTTGCCTTGGCATCCGCGCCATGGCACATCGCGCATCGCGCCAGGAAGAGCTTCTTCCCATTACTGACCTCCGCGACGGACGGCGATGCCTGGATCAATGCCGAAACTCCGAGTGCGGCGATGAAGAGTGCTTTCATTGTTTTGCTGCTTAGTGGTGTGGACCCGATCCGACCCGGGGCCATCCAACCCCGGCGGCGCTTGAAACACAAAAAAAGTCCAGATCAATCCTCGGATCGACTGGACCTTTCTCCCATGACAGGCCGGCGCGGCATGCCTGCGTGCCCCGGCGCTGCTGGTTACCCCTTTGAATTCGGGCGGCAATGATAGCAGGCCCGCACACGCGACAACTCGGCCGTCCCACGCGAATAGGAGCAGGACAATGTCGTCCGACGCCCGCTCGCCACGGACCGCGCCGCGCGCTACGCCGTCCAGCCGTGCCGTTGCACCACGAAGCCTTCATCGTCCTCTGGCGCCACGAAGTATGCCGTGATCGCGTCGTACTGCGCCTCGCTGGTCGTGAACGGATGCAGGCCGGATTCGTTGCGCGCGCGCAGGCGCGCCTTGCAGACCTCGTCCGGCACGTCCAGGAAATGCAGCCGGTGCGCGCGCCCCGACGCCGCCGCCAGTTCGCGCAGCCACAGACGGCTGCGGCGCGTGTTGGCCGGAAAGTCCAGCACCACGGTC
Organism: Achromobacter sp. Marseille-Q0513; assembly: GCF_018195695.1. Taxonomy (NCBI): domain Bacteria; kingdom Pseudomonadati; phylum Pseudomonadota; class Betaproteobacteria; order Burkholderiales; family Alcaligenaceae; genus Achromobacter; species Achromobacter sp. Marseille-Q0513. The sequence goes on from NZ_JAGTJY010000102.1 coordinate 14,673, forward strand.
AGGCCCAAGTCCAGCAGCGCGCGCACGTGCGGCGCGACCACCGCGCGCAGCCGGCCGGTGCAACGCACATAGTCGTCCAGGCCCTGGATCTCGCCGGGATACAGCGCCGCCAGCCAGGCGTCCTCGCTGATCAACAGCGCGCCGGGTTGGCTGGCGAGCGCGGCGGCCAGCGTGGATTTGCCGGCGCCGATCTTGCCGCACAGGAAATGCAGCATGGGCGCGGACGGTTGCGATTGCGGGTCTGTCATGGAAACTCCTGGAATGGAATAAACCGGAAGACGGGCCCATGAAACGCGAAACCCGCCTTGCGGCGGGTTGCTTGCACGAGGGATGGATGCGCGCTAACCCGCCAGGATCGTAATGGCGGGAATAATAGAAACAGGAACGAATCGGCGCGGCATCATAGGGGTAAGCTTGCCCGCTGCGCCGCCCCCTTGTCAAACGCGCTCCGACAATTCGATCAGGTTCAGGTCCGGATCCCTCAGATAGATGGAACGGATCGGATAGCGGGCGCCGGTGCGCAGCACCGGCCCTTCCACGATCCGCGCCCCGCTCGCCCGCACCCGCGCGATCACCTCGTCCAGCGGCACGGCGCAGATGAAGCACAGGTCCAGCGCGCCCGGCACCGGCAGGTGCGCCTTGGGCTCGAACTCGCTGCCCTTCACATGCAGGTTGATCTTCTGCTGGCCGAACACGAAGGCCTTGCGGCCCTGGCCGAAGGTCTCCAGCTTCATGCCCAGCAGGCCCACATAGAAGTCCACGCAGGCTTGTTCATCGGTGGTGGTCAGGACCAGATGGTCCAGGTGGTCGATCATGGCGCGCTCCGCCCGGGTGGTCCGGGCATCCCTGTTTTGCGAATACTCGGGACTCTATACCGCATTTTCACCCATGGGAATTGCCGGCCCGGCATGCAGCCTTCGCATAACGCGAACGCTGTTACCCCGCCCGCTGCTACACTGCCGCATGGCCCAGGACCTGATCAACCCCGCCCGCGTGGACTTCGTGACCCTGCGCCTGTTCTGCGCCGTGGCGCAGAGCGGCAGCATCACCAAGGGCGCGCGCCACTGCCACCTGGCCCTGTCGGCGGCCAGCCGGCGCCTGTCGGATTTCGAAGCCGCCGCCGGCGCGCAGCTGCTCGAACGCAGCGCGCGGGGCGTGGCCCTCACCCCCGCCGGCCGCCTGGCGTTGCAACACGCGGCGCGCCTGTTCCAGGGCTTTGAATTCTTCAGCAACGAACTCAGCGAACACGCCAGCGGCGCGCGCGGCCATGTGCGGCTGTGGGCCAATATGTCCGCGCTGGTGCAGTTCCTGCCGGCGACGCTGGCCGACTTCATGGCGCGCAGCCCTGGCACGCGCGTCGAAGTCGAGGAACAACTGAGCGGCGACATCGCGCGGGCGGTGCAGGACGGCCTGGCCGACCTGGGCATCTGCGCCGCCGGCGTGCCCGCGCGCGGCCTGGACCTGATGCCTTTCCGCCGCGACCGGCTGGTGGTGGTGGCGCCGGCGGACCATGCGCTGGCCGCGCGCGACGCCACCGATTTCAGGCGCTGTCTGGCCTATGACTTCGTCGGCCTGAATCGCGGCAGCTCGCTGCTGGACACCCTCGCGCGCGCGGCGCAGGACGCCGGCCTGCCCTTGCGCCTGCGCATCCAGGTGCGCAGCTTCGACGCCATGTGCGAGATGATCGCCGCCGGCCTGGGCATCGGCGTATTGCCGCTGGGCGCCTGCGAGCGGCGGCTGGGACCGTGGGGCTTGACGGCCTTGCGGCTGGAGGAAAGCTGGGCCGAGCGCCAGCTGCTGATCGCCGCCAGCGCCGAACGGCCCCTGTCGGCCTCGGCCGCGCTGCTGCTGCGGCATCTGCGCGACGGCGCCGACGCCTGAGGCTGCTAGCCGAGCGGCGCCTCATCGCGCACCACTTGCGCCGCCGCGCGCAGCGTCTGCAGGAACAGCTCGGCCGCGGCCGCCGCGCGCGCCTGGCGCCGCGTCATGATGCCCACCGGATGCAGCTTGGCCTGCAAGGCCAGCGGCAGGATCGCCAGCTGGCCGCGCGCCGCCAGCGAGCGCGCCACCCGCAGCGGCATGGCCGACAGCAGCGGCGTGCGCTGCAATAGCGACACGATAGTGAGGATGGCGCCCGATTCCACCGCGACCTGCGGGAAGCCCGCGCCGCGCGCCGCGACCGCGCTGGCCACCAGGCTGTAGAGCGCGGCGTTGCGCGACGGCAGCACCCAGCGGTAGCGGTCCAGCTCGGCGCCGCCCAGCCGGCTGCGGGCCGCCAGCGGATGCGAGGGACCGCAGACCGCGGCGGTCGCCTCTTCGTACAGGATCTCGCACTGCAGGTCGGCGTCGGCCCCCTCCACCACCAGCCGTCCGACGATGCAATCCAGCTCGCCCGCGCGCAGGGCGGGCAGCAGCTGCTGCTCCAGCCCTTCACGCAGTTCGATCCGCAGGTCCGGATGCGAGGCCTGCAGGCGCTCCACGGTCAGGGGCGCCAGCAGATGGGCCACCACCGGGAACACGCCCACGCGCACCTTGCCCGACGCACCGCTGGCCGCCGCCGTCAGCTCGGCGTGGGTCGCGTCCAGCTCGTTGAGCAGCAACCGCGCGCGGCCGATCATCATCAGGCCCAGCGGCGTCGGCGTCACGCCGTGGTGCGAGCGCTCGAACAGCGTCTGCCCGGCCAGTTCCTCGGCCTCGGCCAGCAGCTTGCTCAGCGCCGGCTGGCTCAGGTGCATGGCCTCGGCCGCGCGGTGCATGTTCAGGCTGCGGCCCAGCTCGTCCAGCAACACCAGATGGCGGATGCGCAGACGCGAGCGCAGCTGCTGCAAAGTGGGAATCTGCGACATGGTCGGTCCTGCGCCATCCGGTTATCGATTGATCATGAAATGCAATTATCCAGTTATCGGGCGCATGGCCATACTAGGGCTTGTGCGGGGCGCCTTGCCGCGTCCGCGGCCACCAACAATGAACGCATCAACAAGGGGAATTGCCATGTATCGTCGTATCGCCGCGCTGGCGCTGGCCTGCGCGCTCGCGCCGGGCGCCGCCCTGGCCGACATCCGCATCGGCGTCATCGCCAGCAGCACCGGGCCGGGCGCCTCGATGGGCTCGCTGTACCGCAGCACCGTGCCCTTGCTGCCCAAGACGCTGGGCGGCCGCGCCGTGGAATACATCGCGCTGGACGACGCGACCGACCCGTCGGCCGCCGTGCGCACGGCGCGCAAACTGGTGACCGAGAACAAGGTCGACGCCATCATCGGGCCCAGCAACGTGCCGACCTCGCTGGCCGTGACGGAAGTGGCGCGCGAGGCGCAGACGCCGCAGCTGTCGCTGGCGCCCATCACGGTCAACCCCGACCGCGCCGCCTGGATCTTCGTGATCGCCCACGGCATCGACCTCATGGTCGAGTCGCTGACCGCCGACATGGCGCGGCGCAACGTCAAGACGGTGGCCTACATCGGCTTCTCGGACGCCTGGGGCGACGCCGTCTACCGCGCCTTGCAAGACGCCGCCGCCAAGCGCGGCATCAAGGTGCTGAGCAATGAACGCTATGCGCGCACCGACAATTCCGTCACCGCCCAGATACTCAAGATCACCTCGATGAATCCCGACGCGGTGCTGGTCGGCGGCTCGGGCACGCCCGGCGCGCTGCCGCACCTGTCGTTGCGCGAGCGCGGCTACGGCGGCGTGCAGTACAACACCCACGGCGTGATCAACCGCGACTTCCTCAAGCTCGGCGGCAAGGGCGTGGACGGCGTGATCGTGCCCAGCGGCCCGGTGCAGGTGGTGGAACAGCTGCCCGCCGACAGCCCCATCAAGCCGGTGGCCATGCGCTACGCGCAGCAGTACGAAGCGGCCAACGGCGCCGATTCGCGCAATGCCTTCGCGCCCTATACCTACGACGCGTACCTGCTGCTGGACGCCGCCGTGTCCAAGGTGCCCGCCGACGTGCAGCCCGGCACCCCGGCCTTCCGGCAGGCGCTGCGCGACGCGCTGGAAGGCCTGAGCGGCGTCGTTGGCACGCAGGGCATCTACAGCATGTCGCCCGCCAACCACAACGGCCTGGACGAGCGCGGCGTCGTGCTGATGCAGGCCCGTTCCGGCGCTTGGCATTTCCTGCCCTGACCCGCCCCACCCTCGCAACGCAGGAGTCCGCATGACTGGCGTCCATATTCCCTATGGCGTGTACTGGAGCACCCCTTTCGCCCGCTGGCAGGGCAGCCTGTCGCGGCTGCACAGCCTGCGCCTGGCCGCCTGGACCGCGGCCCGTGAACTGGCGCGGCGCGGCATCGATCCCGCCGGGCTGGACGCCGCCGTGCTCGGCTATTCGGTGCCCCAACAAGGCGCCTTCTACGGCCTGCCCTGGGTGGCCGGCATGATGGGCGCGCCCCATCTGGCCGGCCCGGTGGTCGCTCAGGCCTGCGCCACGTCCGTGCGCGGCATGGCCACGGCGGCCGCCGACATCATGCTGGGCCAGGCCTCGACCGCGCTGGTGCTGATGGCCGACCGGGTCTCCAACGGGCCGCAGCTCTACCATCCCGACCCCGCCGGGCCGGGCGGCTCGGGCGCGCATGAGAACTGGGTGCTGGACAACTTCTCCAAGGATCCCTGGAGCGGGCTGGCAATGTTGCAGACCGGCGAGCGCGTGGCGCAGCGCCACGGCATCTCCACGGCGGAACAGAACGCCGTCACGCTGCGCCGCTACGAGCAATACGCGCAGGCCTGCGCCGACGAGCGCGCGTTCCAGCGGCGCTACATGACCCTGCCGTTCGAGCTGCCCGATGCCGCCTTCGCCAAGACCGTGGGCGCGCTGCAGGGCGACGAGGGCATCCACACCACCACCGCCGAGGGCCTGGCGCGGCTGGCGCCGGTGCTGCCGGACGGCAGCATCACCTATGGCGGCCAGACCCATCCGGCGGACGGCAACGCCGGCATGCTGATGACCACGGCGGCGCGGGCGCGCGCCCTGTCGCGCCGGCCCGAGATCGGCGTCGAGGTGCTGGCCTTCGGCCAGTCGCGCACGGAAACCGGCTACATGCCGCAGGCCCCCATCGAGGCCGCCCGGCGCGCGCTGGACCGGGCCGGACTCAAGCCCGCCGACCTGCACGCGGTCAAGACGCACAACCCCTTCGTGGTGTCCGACATCGCGCTGGCCCGCGCCACCGGCCTGGACGTCATGGAGATGAACAACTACGGCTGTTCGCTGGTCTGGGGCCATCCGCAGGCGCCGACCGGCCTGCGCTCGGTCATCGAGCTGATCGAGGAACTGGCGCAGCGCGGCGGCGGGCTGGGCCTGTTCACCGGCTGCGCCGCCGGCGACAGCGCGATGGCGGTGGCGCTGCGCGTGGACGCGGCCGGAGCCCGGCCATGAACGGCGCCCTTCCCGCGCGCATCGCGCTGATCCCGGAACTGCTGGAGCGCGCCGCCGCCGACTGGCCCGACCGCACGGCCCTGGTCTGCGGCGAGCGCCGCGTCGACTACCGCCGCTACGCGGCCGAGGTGCGCGCGGCGGCGCGACGCCTGCGGCAGGCGCTGCCGCCGGGCGCGCGCGTGGCCACCCTGCTCGGCAACTCCGACCTGGCCTGCGTGCTGACGCTGGCTTTGCAGATGGCCGGCTGCCAGCACGTGCCGCTCAATCCGCTCTATACGGCGCGCGAACTGGATTTCATCCTGCGCGACGCCGAGGCGGCACTGCTGATCGCCGACGAGGCCTCGTCCGCCCTGGCCGCGCCGCTGGCCGCCGACCAGGGCATCCGCCTGCTCGATGGCGCGACGGCGCGTGCCTGGACCGTTCCGTCCGACGAGACGCCAGCGGCCGCGCCGCCCGGCGACGCGGACGCGCCGGCGCTGCTGCAATACACCGGCGGCACCACCGGCCAGCCCAAGGGCGTCATCCTGAGCCGGACCGCCATCGCCACCAATGTGTTCCAGCGCGAAGCCGTGCTGCCCACGCGCCACGGCGCCGAGACCGTGCTCTGCGCCATGCCGCTGTTCCATTCCTACGGCATGGCGATGGGGCTGTTCCTGGCCGCCAGCGCCGCCGCCACGCTGGTGGTGCTGCCGCGCTACCGGCCCGACGATGTGTTCGATGCCGTGGCGCGCGAACGCGTCACGCTGTTCCCCGGCAGCCCGACGATCTATGCCGGCCTGATGGCGCATGCGCGATTCACGCAGACCGACTGGTCCAGCGTGCGCGTCTGCTATTCGGGCTCCGCCCCGCTGGCCGAGGAAACGCTGCGGCGCTGGGAGGCGGCGGTGGGCGCGCCGATCTATGAAGGCTACGGCCAGACCGAGGCCGGCCCCATCCTGACCTACAACGGCCCGCAAGGCAGCCGCGCCGGCTCGGTGGGCCGGCCCGTGCCCGGCACCGAGGTCGAAGTCGTGGACCTGGAGACCGGCGCGAAACCCCTGCTCCCCGGCCAGCGCGGCGAGATCCGCGCGCGCGGCCCGCAGATCATGCAAGGCTATCTGGCGCGCCCCGAGGCCACCGCCGAATCGCTGCGCGACGGCTGGCTCTACACCGGCGACATCGGCGAATTCGCCGAGGACGGCTTCCTGTACATCCGCGACCGCAAGAAGGACCTGGTGATCGTCGGCGGCTACAACGTCTATCCGCGCGAGGTCGATGAAGTCCTGTACCTGCACGCGGACGTGGCGCAGGCCGCCGCCGTGGGCTGGCCGGACAGCTACCGGGGCGAGGTCATCCGCGCCTTCGTGGTGCTGCGGCCCGGCGCCAGCGCGGACGAGGCGGCGCTGCTGGCGCATTGCCAGGCCAACCTGGCGCGCTACAAGGTGCCGGCGGTGATCGAGATCCTGGACGCGCTGCCCTGCACCAGCGCCAACAAGGTCGACAAGAAGGCGCTGCGCGCCCGCGCCTGACTCCGCCTCAGGCGCGGCGCCAGGCCACGGCCAGCAGGGCCGCCACGGACAGGCCCGCGCCCGCCAGGAAGGTCGCGCGCATGCCGGCGGCCAGCGCCTGCGGCGGCGCCGCCAGCAAATCCTGTGCGCCCGCGCCCCAGGCGAACACCGCACCCATCGCCGACGCGCCGGTGACCAAGCCCAGGTTGCGCGACAGGGTCAGCAGCCCGGACACCACGCCGCGATGCCCGGCCGGTGCGGCCGCCATCACCGCCGCGCCATTGGCCGCCTGGAACAGCGCGTAGCCCGCCGTCAGCACCAGCAGCGGCGCGATATAGCCGGCCACGCCCAGCGCCGCCGGCGCCAGCGCCAGCAGGGCGCAGCCCGCCGCCATCGCGGCCAGTCCCAGCAAGGCCATGCGGCCGGCGCCGTGGCGATCCGCCAGGCGGCCGGCGGGCATGCCGGCCAGGGCCGCCGCCACCGGCCCGGCCGACATCGCCAGGCCGGTGCCGCCGGCATCCAGGCCCAGCGCGCCAGCCAGATAGAACGGGCCGACCACCAGCGTCGCCATCATCACCGTGGACACCAGCGCATTGGCCGCGCCGCTGATCCAGCCAGCGTTGCTGCGCGAATCCGCGTTGCGGCTGGG
>NZ_JAGTJY010000103.1:0-21934 GCF_018195695.1 Achromobacter sp. Marseille-Q0513
GCTGATCGACGCCTGCCTGGAAGATCCGGTGGGCGGCCTGCTGGCCCTGCCGGTGGCGGACACGGTCAAGGGCGGCCATGAACGCGTCGAGCGCACGCTGGACCGCAACGGCCTGTGGCTGGCCCAGACGCCGCAGATGTTCCGCGCCGGCGCGCTGCGCGACGCTCTGACGGCGGCGGCGGTGGCGGGCGTGGCGGTGACCGACGAGGCGTCGGCCATCGAGGCCGCGGGCTATGCGCCCAGGCTGGTGCCGGGTTCCCTGCGCAACTTCAAGGTGACCTGGCCGGACGATTTCGAACTGATGGAAAAATGGTTATGAGCATTCCTTTCCGCGTCGGCCAGGGCTTCGACGTGCACGCGCTGGTCGAAGGCCGGCCCCTCATCATCGGCGGCGTGACGATCCCGCACACGCACGGCCTGCTGGGGCATTCCGACGCCGACGTGCTGCTGCACGCCGTGACCGACGCGCTGCTGGGCGCGGCCGGGCTGGGCGACATCGGCCGCCACTTTCCCGACACCGATCCGGCCTTCAAGGGCGCCGACAGCCGCAAGCTGCTGCGCGAGGCCATGGCGCGCGTGCGCCAGGCCGGCTGGGCGCCGGTGAACATCGACGCCACCGTGCACGCGCAGGCGCCGAAGATCGGCCCGCACGCCGCCGCCATGGCGGCGAACATCGCGGCCGATACCGGCCTGGCCGTCACCGAGGTCAACATCAAGGCCAAGACCAACGAGGGACTGGGCTATCTGGGCCGCAAGGAAGGCATCGCGGCGACGGTCGTGGCGCTGCTGGCGCACGTCGATTCCCAGGCGTAGCGGCACACGCGACAAACGACATCTGCCGCAGTTCCCGCGCGTCGTTTGTTTTGATACATCTTTAACAAATGAATAAGCGGGCCGCATCAATCTGGAATATTCTGCGCTACTCAAATTTGACTACTTAGAGACTCCGGATGCGTCTACGCGGCATCGCTCTGCTTTCCATCGTGGGCGCTTTCAGCACGCCCGCCCTTGCCCAATACCAGCAGCAGCTCGGCCCGCTGGCCGGCGCGGTCCAGCAGCAGATGCTGCAAGGCTGGACCGCTGGCGTGGAGGATGGCTGGTTCACACTGCGCAACACTTCGACGCCGGGCAGCGAACAGACGCTGTACATGAACGTCGGGCCTGCGCCGGAGTCTGGCCGAGTGACCGACGTGAATGTGGTGGTCAATTCGCCGAATCCCAAGGCTTCGATCGGCGTGGTGCTGAACAACCGCGCCAACAAGAGCCTGTGCCTGCTTGAACTGACGGCCGACAAGAACACGCTCCTGTTCTGCCTGCAGGGTGACAAGCGCCGCGATATCGCCTCGGTGCCGAATGTCGCCAAGCTGGATGGCTCCGACCGCATCCGCGTGGTCGAATTGCCCGGCGCGGCGCGCTTCATCGTCAACGGCCAGAAGATCGGTGACGTCAGGGACGAACCCGCGACCGGTTCGCAGATCGGCATCATGGCCTATGACGTCGGCACCTTCGGCATTGCCGACTTCGCCGTCACGGCGGGCGAGGCCGATGCCAAGCCGGCGCCGGCCGCGGGCGGCCTGCCCGCGCGCGGTGGTGGCGGCGGGAGTGGCGGCAGCGGTGGCGGCGCGGCGGGCAACCCGCCCAGGCAGCAAGGCGGCGCCGATTCGCCCTTGCGGGGCGAGGGCCCGTATCCGCGCTTCGGCGGTGACAACATGCGCATCGTGTCGGTGTACGTCGGCATCATGCGCAGCATCTTCCTGCACGAATTCGGCCACGCGCTGATCGGCGAACTGGAGCTGCCCTCGACCGGCGCCGAAGAGGACGCGGTCGACATCTACGCAGCGCTGAAGATCGTCGAGCCGACCATGTACCCGTCGGACAACCAGGACGTGAACACCATGGTCAAGGAGGGCGCGATCTACGCCGCCTTGCAGTGGTATTACAGCGGCAAGCTGGCCGAGAACCGCGGCGCGTCGTCCGGTTCGGCCTGGCAGGACGAGCACACGGGCGACCTGAAGCGCTTCCGCAACATGCTGTGCATCATGTACGGCGGCAACCCCGGCGTGTTCGAGTCCGTGACCAAGAGCGTCGGCCTGGAGGATCGCACCAAGGCGCGTTGCGCGGACGAGTTCAACAAGCAGAACCGCGCCTGGCACAAGATCCTGGCGCCGCATACCCGCGTGGGCACCTGGTCGCCCGAGGGCCTGCAGCCGGCCAACGCGCCCGGCGCGCCCGTGAACGTGGTGTTCGAGCCGTCGCGTCGCAAGATCGGCAACCTGTTCGCAGAGACGCTGGCCCAGCCGATCGGCGACAACATCAAGCTGCTGGGCCAGACCTATGTGCTGCCGCGGCCGGTGAACGTGGTCTTCAAGGACTGCGGCAAGCTGAACGCCTGGTACAGCCCGCGCGAAGGCTCGATCACGATGTGCTACGAGCTGATCGAGAACATCGCGGTGATGATTTCCGACATCGAGATGGGCACCGTCAACGGCGAGGTCGTGCCCAACAAGGGTGGCTCGGCGCCGGGCGCGCCGCAGCGGCAGCCGGGTCAAGGCCAAGGTCAAGGACAGGGCCAGGGTCAAGGCCAGGGACAGGGACAGGGACAGGGACAGCCGCCGGGTTCCATCGATGAACTCAAGGACATGGGCGTGCCGCCCACGACCATGCTGTTCACGGCGCCCTACAAGGGGCCGACGCCCAACAAGATCTATCGCGCGCAGATCATCACCACCGGGGATCTGGTGTCGCTGTTGAAGAAGGACAAGAACCTCATCCTCGTCGACACCAGCGGCTTGAAGGACACGCTGCCCATCGGCTATTCGCTGCCCGACGCCGGTTCGGACGGCAGCGTGACGGACGGCCTGCAAGCCGATCTGGATGCCTGGCTGATGAAGAAGACCGGCGGCAAGCGCGACCAGCCCATCGTGTTCCTGGGCGCGGGCATGAATGACCGCTCGTCCTACAACGCGGCGCTGCGCGCCGGCACGCTGGGCTGGACCGTCTACTGGTATCGCGGCGGCGTCGAGACCTGGGTGGCCTACGGCCTGCCGACCACCTCGACCATGCCGCCGAAGACGCAGTGATCTTCCGCCGGCGCCGAAGGGCGCGGGTACAAGGGAAAACCGCCTGCATCGTGCAGGCGGTTTTTTTTCGCTGGTCCGCTTGCTGATTCGTCCGCCGGGTTCATTCGCGCGTGGCGATGTCCTTGCGCACCCGCTTCAGATGGCCCTGGACGTAGAAGGCGGCCGCGTCCTCGTCGCCGCAACTGATCGCTTCATAGATCAGACGGTGTTCCGCGACATAGAGCTGAATCCGATCCTCGTCGTAGATGCCGTCATCGCGCAGCCGCTGCCATAGCGGCTGGCTCATGCTGCCGGCGATCTCGTCGGCGATTTTCATGATCAGCGCGTCTTGCGTCATTACGGCCAGCTGCCGGTGAAAGAGCCGGTCGCATTCGCTCCACAACACTTGTTGCGCGGGATCGGCGATGTTCCGGACCGCGGCCATTTCGCGCAGATAGCGCTCCGCCTGTTCATCGCGCTGGCCTCGCCGGGCGGCCAGGCGCGCAATCGCCGGCTCGATGAGCAGGCGCACTTCCAGCGTGCTGCCAGGGCTGAAATCCGCGTGCGCGGTCGCGGCCGGCTGTGCCGGGGAGGCCGGCGCCAGGCCTTCGCGGACATAGGTGCCCGATCCCTGGCGCGTCACCACCCGGCCTTCGTTCTGCAGAGCGCCGATCGCTTCGCGCACGGCGGGCCGACTGACGTTCATGCGCTGGGCAAGCTCGCGCTCCGACGGCAGCCGGGCGCCGGGCGCGTAGGCGCCCGCGGCAATGCCGGCCCGGATCTGGTCGGCGACCTGCTCATAGATCTGCTTGGGGCGAAACACGAAGGGTACGGCTGGCCGGTACGTTTTCATGACCACGGTTTCCTGGCTGGTGATGAACGGGGCCAGTTTAGTCACGCATGACGGGCAGCAGGCCTTGCCGCGGCGCGATTCCGTCGAAGTTGTCTCGGACTGGTCCTGGAAAAGCGCGATATCGGCGATCTAGGCAGATTTTGGTCATCGCTTGGGGTAAGTTTCGCGGAAGTTCTCCAAAACTGGATCGAAAAATGGCCACTGCGCCAGCCTGTGTCGACCTGGGCGGGAAACAAGAGCGGGAAGGGCGGAAAGCTGTTCCAGACCAGACCAATTTGCCGCATGAACGGCAGGGGGAGACCACGATGCGCAAGCAAGCATCACAGCCGTGGCGCACGAAACCGGGCCTGGCGCAGGCCGCCGGTCCGCAACGCAACCTGGGGCCGATCCGACATGCCGCTCATCAATGACTACGGCGCATTCCTGCTGAGCGGCCTGGCGGTGACGCTGGCCCTGGCCGCCGTGAGCGGGGTCTTGGCGTTCTGCCTGGGCCTCGGGCTTGTGCTGCTGCGCATGACGCGGATCAGGATCCTGCAGGGGCTGGTCGCGGCCTTCGTCGAGTTCCAGCGCAATGTGCCGCCGCTGGTGCATATCTTCCTGTGGTACTTCGGCGTCAGCAGCGCGCTGCCGCAAGCATTGCAGGACCTGGCCAATGCCAACCACGGCGAATTCTGGTTTGCCTGCCTGGCCATCGGCCTGTATTACGCCGCCTACGTCGCCGAGCACATCCGCAGCGGCATGCGCAGCATTTCCGGCGGTCAGATGGAGGCCGCCCGTGCGCTGGGCCTGAGTCATGCGGGCGCCATGCGGCGGGTGATGCTGCCGCAGGCGCTGCGGGCGTCGATTCCGCCGCTGACCAGCGAAGCGGTGATGCTGGTCAAGACGACAGGGCTGGCGATGGTGCTGGGAGTGATGGAGCTGACCTACGCCGTCAAGGACGTGGCAAGCAAGAGCTTCAGGACGTTCGAGTCCTATGGCATCGGCACGGCGCTTTATGTCGCGGTCGCGCTCGTTCTGCTCTACACGGGCAGCCGACTGGGCCGCCGCCTTCGGATCAAGGGGCGCTGAGCCATGCTCGATATCGTCAGCGAATATTGGCTGCTGTTTCTCGTCGGCACCTATCCCAACGGGCCGCTGGGCGGCATCGCCGCCACGCTGCTGTTGTCGCTGATCGGCGTTGGCCTGGCGTTTCCGTTCAGCGTGCTGCTGGCGCTTGCCCAGCTCAGCCCGTATCGCGGCATCCGGCTGCCCGCCACGGTGATGCGCTACCTGGTGCGCAGCATTCCACTGGTCATGCTGATCTTCGGCGCGTATTTCATCGTGCCGATGATCCTGGGGCGCCCCGTGGCCGGATTCACGACCATGGCGGTGACGCTGGTCATTTTCGAATCGGTCTACCTGGCTGAAATCGTCCGCGCCGGCATCGAGTCCATTCCGCGCGGCCAGATGGAAGCGGCCTGCGCGCTGGGCATGGGCTACTGGACGCGCATGCGCAGGATCGTCCTGCCGCAGGCGATCGCCAACATGCTGCCCAGCATGGTCGGCCAGTTCGTGACCACGATCAAGGACACCTCGCTGGGCTATGTGATCGGCGTGCAAGAGATCACCTATGCCGCGAATCAGGTGAACAACAGCGTGCTGACGCAGCCGCTGGCCGTGTTCCTGGTGCTGTCCCTGGCCTATTTCATCATTTGCTTCGCGCTGACCCAGACCGTGCGCGCGCTGGAGGCCAGGGGCGTGCGCCGAGACGTCCGCAGCCCGGCCGACGCATCGTCCGGCCCCTTGTCCAACGCCGTATCGAGCTGACCATGACGTCCATGCCTGTTTCGCCCGCTGTTCCCGGTTCCGCGCCCGCGATGATCGCGCTCGATGGCGTCCATAAATGGTATGGCGAGTACCACGCGTTGGTGGATGTCACCGCTGATGTCCGCAGCGGCCAGGTGGTCGTGCTTTGCGGACCCTCCGGGTCGGGGAAGTCAACCTTGATCCGCACGCTGAACCGGCTGGAGCAGATCGACGCCGGTTCGATCCGCGTCAACGGCCAGGACGTGCAGGCAGCCGGCATCGACATCGATCGGATGCGCAGCCATATCGGTTTCGTGTTCCAGCAGTTCAACCTGTTTCCGCATCTGTCGGTCTTGCAGAACGTGGCTTGCGGTCCGCTGTGGGTGAATCGGGCGTGCCGCGAGCAGGCGTACCAGTTGGCGTCGGAACTGCTGGCCAAGGTCGGTTTAGGCCAGAAGGAGCGTGCCTATCCAAACCAGCTGTCCGGCGGCCAGCAGCAGCGCGTGGCGATTGCCCGGGCCCTGGCAATGAAGCCGCCCGTGATGCTGTTCGACGAGCCGACCAGCGCGCTGGATCCGGAAATGGTGGGTGAAGTGCTGGCCGTCATGAAAGCCCTGGCCGCCGAAGGCATGACCATGGTCTGCGTGACCCATGAAATGAAATTCGCTCGCGAAGTGTCCGATCGGGTCTGGTTCATGGATCGCGGTTCGCTGCTGGAGCAGGCGGATCCGGAGCCGTTCTTCGAGCGCCCTTCGCATCCCCGCGCGCAAGCCTTTCTTTCGGATATCCGCCGTGCTTGAAGCGGCCCCATCAGGAGTCTTCATGTCTACCCATGCTTGCGCCTTGGCCGAACCGGCCGCCGCGGTCCAGTTCGCGATTTGCGACCGGGCTCGCACCGCTTCGCTGCTTGATTTCCATGCCCTGGTCGACGCGCTGGCCACGGCCGTGCTGGAACTGGAGGCCGGCCTGATCGTCAGTCCCGAGCGGCTGATGGTGCCGTTGGGGGAGGGCGGCGTCTTGCTCAGCATGCCGGCCGCCGCCGCGGACATCGGCATACACAAGCTGGCGAATGTGCAGCCTGCCAATGCAGCCGCGGGACTGCCGACCATACACGGCGCCGTGACCGTTTGCGATGCGGCAACGGGCCGGCCGCTATGCCTGCTGGACGGGCCCGAAGTGACCGGCCGCAGGACGGCGGCCCTCTCCCTGCTCGCGATCCGCGCCTTGTCGGGCAAGGCGCCTGAGAGCGCGCTGCTGGTCGGCACCGGCGAGCAGGCGCGTCATCACCTGCATGCCCTGCGGGCGCTGCATCCCGGATGCCGCATCCGGGTGCGCGGACTGGATGCGGCCGCCAGCGCGGCGTTCTGCGAGGCGCAGGGCCTGGATCAGGCGGCATCCTGCGCTGGCAAGGTGCCCGGCGACGTGGACGTGGTGATCACTCTGACCACCAGCGCCATGCCTGTGTACGACGAACCGGCCGTCCCCGGCCGGTTGGTCATCGGCGTGGGGGCTTTCAAACCGGAAATGGCCGAACTCGGAAAGACGACGCTGGATGGCAGCGATGTTTATGCGGACGACCTGCCCGGCGCCCGTCTGGAGGCGGGCGACCTGCTGCGGGCGGGCGTCGATTGGGGCCGGGTGCGGCCGCTGGCGGCGGCGCTGCGCGTTGCGCCTGACCGGACTCGGCCCGCGGTGTTCAAGAGCGTCGGCACTGCGGCCTGGGATCTGGCCGCAGCCCGACTCGCGGTCAGGGCGCTCAAGGCCGGACGCTGAGCCGGCGCATTTTTCAAGACAGGGAAGACATTCATGCACATCACCAGAACCATCAGCACGGTCGAGGCGCATGCGGGCGGCGAACCGTTCCGTATCGTCACGTCCGGCTTGCCGCGCTTGCCGGGGGCGTCCATCGTCCAGCGCCGCGCCTGGCTCAGGAATCATGCCGATGAGATCCGGCAGGCCCTGATGTTCGAGCCGCGCGGCCATGCCGACATGTATGGTGGCTACCTGACGCCGCCCGTCTCGCCGGACGCGGATTTCGGCATCATCTTCCTGCACAACGAAGGCTACAGCGACCATTGCGGCCACGGCGTGATCGCGCTGGCGACCGCGGCCGTCGAGTTGGGGTGGGTGCAGCGCGCGATTCCCGAAACACGCGTGGGCCTGGACGCGCCCTGCGGTTTCATCGAGGCCCACGTCGAATGGGACGGCTCGCATGCGGGCGGCGTGCGCTTCATCAACGTGCCGTCGTTCATCTACCGTCGCGATGTCTCGGTTCAGACGCCCACGTTCGGCACGGTGAGCGGAGATATCGCCTACGGCGGCGCGTTCTATTTCTATGTCGATGGACGGCCCCACGGCCTGTCCATCCGCGAGTCCTCGATCGAGGCGCTCAAGCGTTTCGGCGCCGAAGTGAAAGAAGCCGCCAATCGGGCGTTTCCCGTTGCGCATCCGGATATTCCGGAAATCAATCATATCTACGGAACCATCATCGACGGAGATCCGCGTCACTCCGGTTCGACGCAGGCGAACTGCTGCGTCTTCGCCGACCGGGAGGTCGACCGTTCTCCCACGGGTTCCGGGACCGCCGGGCGCGCGGCGCAGCTCTATCTGCGTGGTCGGTTGCGCAGGGAGGACACCCTGGTCAATGAATCCGTCATCGGCACCACGTTCAGCGCGAAGGTGATACGCGAAACCCTGGTAGCTGATATGCCGGCCGTCATTCCCGAAGTCTCGGGCACGGCCCACATCCACGGGTTCGCCACCTGGGTGCTGGACGAGCGCGATCCGCTCAGGCACGGCTTTCTTGTCCGATAGCCGCGGGCGCGTCTGTTGCATCGTCGAGCAATTTTTGTCCTTTCGTCTTTCAGATTTCGTTCTTCAACTCTTACGTGGAGCGTTTCATGAACAAGATACTCAGGCGCGCAATCGCCCTGTCGGGCCTCCTGGTCGCGCTGGCGCATGTCCAGGCGCAGGCGGATCAATTGGCCGACATCCAGGCGCACGGCACCTTGACATGTGGCGTGCTGGATACGTTCGAGCCATTCAGCTACATCGATTCGGCAAACCGGATCCTGGTCGGCTACGACGTGGATGTGTGCGAGGCTGTTGCCAGGCGATTGAATGTCAGGGCGGAGATCCGGCCCGTGTCCATCGAGGCGCGGATTCCGGAACTGCAGCGGGGCCGCATGGACCTGCTGGCCGCGGGCCTGGCATACACCGCGCAACGCGCGGCACAGGTGGATTTCTCGGATATCTATTACGTCAGCGAGAATGTGCTGGCGGTCAAGGCCAGCCGGGGTTACGCCTCCCGGCCGGATTTGTCTGGAAAGCGCATCAGCTACGTGAAGGGCGGTATCGCCGAGAACTATCTCAATGAGGTCCTGCCGACGGCGAGCGTGGTGGGATTCGAGGATACTCCCACGGCCTTTACGGCGTTGGTGCAGGGCAAGGTCGATGCCGTGAGCACGTCGGAAGAGGTGCTGCGCAAATTGATCAGCAAATTGGGGCCGTCCGCGTCGCAATTCGCCGTGCTGCATCCTGCCGTCGGGCGCGAATACTGGGGGTTGGGCGTACGCAAGAACGAGGCAGGCCTGCTGGCCGCCGTCAACGGCGCCTTGCAGGCGATGGAAGCGTCCGGCGAGATCCAGGCCATCTTCGACAAATGGCTGGGCATGGAAACGCTCTATCAGATGAAGCGTCCCTACACGGTTGAACCGATCCCGCGTTGAACGAAAACGAGCGCGGGATTGCCGCGCTCGTTCCTGTTGCTGCGGGGCCGCTCAGGCTTACTTGCCCTGGGCGGTCAGCGCCAGCGCGGCGGCGTTCACGACGGCGGCGATGCGGCCGGCGTCGCGCACCTGTTCGGTCGACAGGCCTTCGTTCTTCACGATTTCATAGTGCGACTGGACGCAGAAGTGGCACTTGCCGACGATGGAGGCCACCAGCGCGAACAGCTCGAAGCGCTTTTTCTCGACGCCGCCGTGCGTGGCATAGGCGTTCATGCGCAGTTGCGGCGGCAGGCTCTTGAGTTGCGGATCGTTGGCCATCTCCACGTAGGGATACCAGATGTTGTTCATGCCCATCAGCGCGGCGGCGGACAGCGCGGCATTGGCGTCCGTCTCGGACAGGCCGCTCTTGAAGGCTTCGACCAGGAACGGGCTGCGCGCGGCATAGGCGGCGGCCAGCGCCGCACCCAGGGCGTCTTCGGCCGGCAGGGTCGAGCGGGAGATCACGGCGTCCAGATTCAGGCGGATGTCCTTGGCCCAATCCGGCAGCTGTTCTTTGATGGTGGAGAGGAATTCCATAGTTTTTACCTATAATCTAGCGCAGTTAAAGCCCGGCAGGAGCTTGCGCATGCAAACCCCTGGCCGGGCTGGAAATTACAGCGTGGCGCCGCCAACCGTACGGTTGCACGGGCACAGCTCGTCGGTTTGCAGACCGTCGAGCAGACGCAGAACTTCTTCCGGGTTACGGCCGACGTTCAGGTTGTTCACCGAAACGTGCTGGATCGTGTTGTCCGGATCGACGATGAAGGTGGCGCGCAGGGCAACGCCAGCACCCTTTTCACGCACGCCCAGCTGGTCGATCAGGGCGCCGGTGGTGTCGCCGAACTGGTAGTGACCCAGCTTGTTCAGGTCCGGGTGCTCACGGCGCCAGGCCAGCTTGACGAATTCGTTGTCGCTCGAACCGCCCAGCAGGACGGCGTCGCGGTCTTCGAAATCCTTGGCCAGCTTGTTGAAGCCGACGATTTCGGTCGGGCACACGAACGTGAAGTCCTTCGGGTAGAAGTAAATCACCTTCCACTTGCCGGGGAAGGAGCTTTCGGTGATGTCTTCGAACGCGGACACGCCGTTTTCTTCATGCTGGTTGAAGCCGGGCTTGACGCCGGTAACCTTGAAGGGCTCGAGTTTGTCGCCAACAGTTTTCATGTTTACTCCTAGTGTTGTCGGTGGAATGAAGCCTGTGCCTCAAACCACTAATTCTACGCTATTGATTTTCACTGTCTAATTGATAATTCCTAAATTTGGCTTTGGGCAGCTCTATCCGCGCGGTCAAACCGCCCCCCTCGCGGGGGAGCATGCGCAGGGATCCGCCCACATGCTTGAGCAGCCGCTCGACAATGGCCAAACCCAGGCCGGCGCCACTGACGCCGGTGCGCGCGGCTTCGCCGCGCGAGAAGGGACGTAGCAGGCGCTCCACGTCCTCGGGCGCAATGCCCGGTCCGCGGTCGCATACCTCGATGGCGATGATGCCGCCCTCAGCTTGCAGTGTCATGACCAGATGCGCCATGCCGTCTTCGGAACGGCCGTAGCGACGGGCGTTCTCGATCAGGTTGCTGACGATGCGCTTGAGGTCCAGCGCGGTGATGCGCGCGCGCAGGCCGGGCTCCAGCGAGGCGTCCAGCTCGCCGCCCAGCGAGGCGGTATGGCTGCGCTCGCGCTCGTAGAGTTCGGCCAGCACGGCGGAAATGTCCGTCGCCAACTGGGGCAGGGTGCCCGCGGGGCGGGCGTATTCCATGAGCTGGCCGATGCTGTGGTCGATCTGGCCCAGGTCTTCGTCGATGGCCTGGCGCGCGTCTTCCGACACGCCGCTCAGCTCGATCTCCAGGCGCATGCGCGCCAGCGGCGTGCGCAGGTCGTGGGAAATCCCTGCCAGCATCAGCTCCCGGTCGGCCTCGGCCTGCCGCAGATCCTTGGCCATGCGGTTGAACGAGGCGTTCAGGTCACGGATTTCGAGCGGCCCCTGCTCGGGCAGCGGCGCAGGGTTCTCGCCGCGCGACAGCACCTGGGCCGCGCGCGCCAGCCGCGACAGCGGCCGGTTCACGAAGCCCACGCTGACGGCCGCGCCTACCAGCGACAGCAGCAATGCGGTCGCGCCCCAGCCCAGCCATTCGATGCCGCCGGTCAGCCCGATCTGCTCGCGCTCGAACACCAGCCAGTACAGCTCTTTCTCGATCTGGAAGCTGACCCAGAAGCCCGGCACCTGGTTCACGCCCCAGGCGATCTGGGTCTCGGGACCGAAGCGCGTGCGGATATGCTGCGCCACGCGCTGCCAGTAGTCGTCGTCGGGCAGGGCCTCGGCGTAGTCGGTCACCTCGCGCGGATAGACCTGGATGCCTTCATTGGTGGCCAGGTCGAGCAGGAGCTTGCTGCGTTCGCCGTCGTGGGAGTAGATCAGCGCGGTGCGCGTGATATTGACGGCCGTGATCACCCGCTGCGCCATCTGGTTGGCGCGCGGGCCCAGCTCCATGCTGAAGAAGACTTGTAGCCACGCACCCAGGCTGACGAGCATCAGCGCGGCGAGCAACAGGAACGTGCGGCCGAATAGTCCCAGCCGCAGACGCGAGGTCAGGTTCCTGAAGGTTTTGCGCAAGCGGGGCACGAGGCTGCGCTCCTGCCCGGGGCGGGCTTGTCGATCAACTGCCACCGTCCGGAACGAACACGTATCCCAGGCCCCAGACGGTCTGGATGAATACGGGCTTGGACGGGTTCGGTTCGATCAGCTTGCGCAGGCGGGAAATCTGCACGTCCAGGCTGCGGTCGAAGGCTTCGTACTCGCGGCCGCGTGCCAGTTCCATCAGCTTGTCGCGCGACAGCGGAATCTTGGGATGGCGCGCGAACACCTTCAGCACGGAGAATTCGCCCGTGGTGATGGGCACCTGTTCCCCGTTGCGCGTCAGCGTGCGGGTGGACAGGTTCAGCACGTAGGGGCCGAAGGCGATGGATTCGTTTTCCTGGCTGGGGGCGCCGGGATGTTCCTCGGTGCCGCGGCGGCGCAGGATCGCGTTGATCCGGGCCAGCAGCTCGCGAGGATTGAACGGCTTGGACAGGTAGTCGTCCGCGCCCATCTCCAGGCCGACGATGCGGTCGATTTCTTCCGCCTTGGCCGTCAGCATGATGATGGGTGTGTTGTCATGGCCACCGCGCAGCCGGCGGCAGATGGACAGGCCATCCTCGCCGGGCAGCATCAGATCCAGCACGAGCAGGTCGAAATGCTCGCGTTGCCAGAGTTTGCCCATCTCTTTGGCGTCTTCGGCGACGAAGACGTTGAATCCCTGCTCGGACAAGTACCGGCGCAGCAGATCGCGCAAGCGCGGATCGTCGTCGACGACGAGGATTTTGCGGGTGGGGGTGGTGTTTTGAGTGTTCATGGCCGGAAATGTAACAGTGACAAGAACCAGCGGCTAGAGGGCGTTCACAAGATATTACACATTGCGAGCCCTGGTTGAAATCCCCCTTCTCGACGGGTCAAAGCCGTCTAATTTCGTACAATCTGCACCTATGGAACTAAACCTGCTGGCTCTGGAAACCTCGTCGTCGCGCTGCGGCGTAGCCCTGTTGCGCGCGGCCGACGGCCGGCTGGACATCACCGTTCGCGAGCACGAGGGATCCCAGGAGCACGCCGAACGGCTGCTGCCCATGGCCGGCGAACTGCTGGCCGAGGCAGGACTGGCCCCCGACGCGCTGGCCGCCGTGGCGTTCGGCCAGGGGCCGGGCGGTTTCACCGGCTTGCGGGTGGCCTGCGGCGTGGCCCAGGGCATGGCCCTGGGACTGGATATTCCCGTGCTGCCCGTGGTTTCGCACCTGGCGGTGGCCGCGCAGGCGGGAGCCGCGCCGGGCCAGGCCGTGCTGGTGGCGCTGGACGCCCGCATGAATGAAGTCTATCTGGCCGTCTACCGACGGGCAGGAACGGAAGGCGACGAGCAGGCTTCCTGGGAAACGCTCCAGGAACCCATGCTGATCGCCGCCGCCGAAGTCGTGCCCTGGGCGCAGCATCATCAATCCGGCTGGCGCCTGGATGCGCCGCTGTTGATCGCGGGTGATGCCTGGGACGCTTATGCGGCCGACATGGCGCCGGCGCCCGCCTGGCGACGGGTCGACGCGCTGCGTCCGGAAGCCGCCAGCGTGGCGCGGCTGGCGCGCCAGGACTGGCTGCGCGGCCAGTCCGTACCGGCCGAACTGGCCGCGCCACTCTATGTAAGAGACAAGGTCGCCTTCACCACCGCAGAGCGCATGCGCGGCGAAGGCGGCAACCCCAAGGCGCGCCCGGCCATCCCGGCGACGCCGCAGCCGCTGACCGATGCCGATCTGGACGAGGTGGTCGCGCTGGAAGCCAATGTGCAGTCCTTCCCCTGGACGCGCGGCAACTTTTCCGATGCGCTGGCGGCCGGCTATGGCGCCTGGACCTTGCGTCAGGACGGCAAGCTGGCGGGTTTCTGTATCCTGATGTTCGCGCCGGATGTGGCCCATCTGCTGGTCATCGCCGTGGCCAGGAACCTGCATCGGCAGGGGCTGGGCGGCGAGCTGATGCTCTGGTGCGAACAGCGCGCGCGCGAGCGCGGCCTGGAGGGCGTGCTGCTCGAAGTGCGGCCGTCCAACGTCTCGGCCATCGCTTTCTATAAGAAGCACGGTTATCTGCAGATCGGCGTGCGCCGCGGCTATTACCCGGCGGACAAGGGCGGACGCGAGGACGCCCTGGTCATGCAAAAGCGTTTCGACGCGAGCGGAGCCTGAGCATGAACGCCGTCCGGTCGCCCGAAGACATCATGTCCGCCATCCCGCCGGCTGGCGTCGCCGCGCCGCGCGTGAATCCGTTGCAGCGCATCTGGCTGCGCGAGATCGGCATGGAGAAGCTGTGGCTCAAGCCCGCGCCTGCTGTCCGCCAGGCCGATGCGCAAGTTATTGATTTGAAAAAGGAAGCGTCCGTCCGTCCGGCTCAGGTCGAACGTCCGGACCCGGCCTCGCCGGTCGCGCTGCCCGTTGCAGCGGCGCCGCAGGCGCAGGCCGCGCCCGGGCCGGACGCGCCGGCGCGCGTCGCCCCGGCCGTGCGCAGCGGCCCGCCGCCCAGGCCGGTCGCCAAGCAAGAGCCGGAAGTCGCCGAGGCGCCGGTCATTCCCGTCGCCGAGCGCGTGCGCAACGCCACCCTGGACGAGCTGCGCGAGCAGGTCGTGTCCTGCACCGCCTGCGGCCTGTGCCAGGGACGCCGCCACGCGGTCTTCGGCCATGGCGGCCAGCCGGCGTGCTGGCTGGTGGTGGGCGAGGCGCCGGGCGAACAGGAAGACCGCCAGGGCCAGCCCTTCGTCGGCCGTTCGGGCCAGTTGCTCGACGCCATGCTGTCGGCCGTGGGCATGAGCCGCGAGCGCGACGTGTTCATCGCCAACGTGATCAAGTGCCGCCCGCCGGGCAACCGCAACCCCAAGCCTGAGGAAATCGCTGCCTGCAGCCCCTACCTGATGCGCCAGATCGAGCTGCTCAAGCCCGAGCGCATCCTGGTGCTGGGCCGTTTCGCCGCCCAGACGCTGCTGGGCACCGAGGCCACCATCGGCAGCCTGCGGGGCCGCGTGCATCAGCTCAAGACCGACGCCGGCCCGCAGATCCCCGTGATCGTCAGCTACCACCCCGCCTACCTGCTGCGCAGCCCGGTGGAAAAGTCCCGCGCCTGGCAAGACCTGAAACTGGCCGCCAGCCTGAACTGACGCGCGCATCCGCGCGCCGTCTGATTTCAGCGATTAAGTGTGAGCGCACGGCGCGCCGCCAGCATGCGCGCCGAATGGGCGCTGCCGCGTTGAAGCGCCAGAGCTGGCCAGCATGCTTGAGACGGGCCGCCCGAGAGACACGCACGACCATCCGACAGTGCCACCTCAATCGAGGCCGCGCGGAGCCGGCTTTGCCGGTCCGCAGCGGCGCCCTTGAGGGGGAAGCGCGTAGCGCTTCTAGGGTGGGATTATCCTTCCGGTCCGCAGCGGCGCCCCCTTGAGGGGGAAGCGCCAAAGGCGCTTCGGGGGTGGGTTACTCCCCCAGCGCCCGGCCGTGACCTTCCTGGCCGATCTGCTCCTGCAGCTCCGGATTGGCCTGCAGGTTGCGCTTGCACCAGCGCATGAAGACCACCATCAGCACGGCGACCACGGTGCCGAACATCACGATGATGAGGTTGATCGGCAGTTGCAGCCACAGCAGCAGCGTGTACATGGCGACCATGAGCAGGATGTTGAGCTGCTCGTTGAAGTTCTGCACCGCGATGGAATGGCCGGCGGACAGCAGCACGTGGCCGCGGTGCTGCAGCAGGGCGTTCATGGGCACGACGAAGAAGCCGGCCAGGCCGCCGGTGACCAGCAGCAGCAGGTAGACGCTCCAGGGGGCATAGACCAGCGGCATCAGCAGCACCACCAGGCCCATGGCCGCGCCCACCGGCAGCACCGACAGCGCGCGGCGCAGCGGAATGCGGCCGGCCAGGATTGAGCCCACCACGGTGCCCAGCGCCGCCACGCCCATCAGGATCGAGGCCTTGTCGAGCTGGTAGCCCAGGTGGCTGCGACCCCATTCGATGACGATCAGCTGCAGCGTGGCGCCGGCGCCCCAGAACAGGGTCGTGACGGCCAGCGAGATCTGGCCGAGCTTGTCGCGCCACAGCACGCAGACATAGCCCCAGAAGGTGCCCATGAGCCTGATCGGGTTCTTCTGCTGAGGCGGGTAGCGCACGTGCGTCTGCGGAATCATCAGGTTGCACAGGGCCGCCAGCAGGTAGACGAAGGCGATCACCAGGATGGCTGCCTCGGCTGGCGAATGCACCAGCTTGCCGATGAAGGAATGGTGCAGCAAGGCGTTGGACACGTGCGACGAGATCAGCAGGCCGCCCAACACGGTGCCCAGGATGATGGACAGCACCGTCAGGCCCTCGATCCAGCTGTTGCCCTTGACCAGCATGGACGGCGGCAGCATTTCGGTGACGATGCCGTACTTGGCCGGCGAGTAGGCGGCGGCGCCGATGCCGACCACGCCATAGGCCGCGCACACCAGATACGTCTGATATTCCGGGGCGATGCCCAGGCTGGCGTACGAGAACATCAGCAGACAGCCGGCGACCTTCAGGGCATTGGTGCTGAACATCACCCGGCCCTTGGGGAAGGAGTCGGCGAAGGCGCCGACGAAGGCGGCCAGCACCACGTAGGCCAGGGCGAAGGTCCATTTCATCATGGGCGCCAGCCAGTCTGGCCCGTGCAGTTCCTGTATCAGGGCGATCGCCGCGATGAACAGCGCGTTGTCCGCCAATGATGAGAAGGCCTGCGCGGCCATGACCAGATAGAAACCACGTTTCAAGAATGTCCCCGATGCCTGGCCCGAGCCGGCCAGCCTGCTGGTTGAATAGTGTGCCGTTCCAAAAAGTGTCAGGGAGTATAGCCGGTGGCACAGTCCCGCCCGGCTCGGCGTTTGCCCGTGGTTTGACCGGATCGGGATGGCGCGCGCGTCACGCCTCTTGACGCTTGTTCACGTTCGGGGACAGACCGCCTGCGGTATCATACGGGCCATATGCGCGCCGGCCCTCCTGGGGCCGGTTTGCAATCTGCGCGGCAGGTCCCGGTCTGTTAACGCCTTTCGTTCAACCCACCACCCGGTCCGTCATCGTACTGTGCGTCTTACTCAGCTAAAACTCGCCGGCTTCAAGTCCTTCGTCGATCCCACCGTGATCCCCGTGCCCAGCCAACTGGTGGGCGTGGTGGGCCCCAACGGTTGCGGCAAGTCGAACATCATCGACGCCGTGCGCTGGGTGCTGGGCGAGGCCAAGGCCTCTGAGCTGCGTGGCGAGTCCATGCAGGACGTCATCTTCAACGGCTCGGGCAACCGAAAGCCGGCCGCGCGCGCCTCGGTGGAAATGGTGTTCGACAACAGCGAAGGGCGCGCCGCCGGCCAGTGGAGCACCTACGCCGAGATCGCGGTGCGCCGGGTGCTGACCCGCGACGGCACCAGCAGCTATTTCGTCAACAACCAGCAGGTCCGTCGCCGCGACATCCACGACATCTTCCTGGGCACCGGCCTGGGCGCCCGCGGCTACGCCATCATCGGCCAGGGCATGATCAACCGCCTGATCGAGGCGCGCCCAGAAGAACTGCGGGTGTTCCTGGAAGAGGCCGCCGGCGTATCGCGCTACAAAGAGCGCCGCCGCGAAACCGAGAACCGCCTGTCCGATACGCGCGAGAACCTGACCCGGGTCGAGGACATCCTGCGCGAGCTGAACAGCCAGCTCGAAAAGCTGGAGGCGCAGGCCGAAGTCGCCACGCGCTATCGCGAGCTGCAGGCCGACGGCGAAAAGAAGCAGCATTCGCTGTGGTTCCTGAAGGAAACCGGCGCGCGCGAAGAACGCGCCCGCAAGGCCCAGGAAATGCAGCAGGCGCAGAACGAGCTGGAAGCCGCCATCGCCGGCCTGCGCGCCGGCGAGGCCGAGCTGGAATCGCGCCGCCAGGCGCACTACGCCGCCAGCGACGCCGTCCACTCCGCCCAGGGCCAGCTCTACGAAGCCAATGCCCAGGTCAGCCGCCTGGAGGCCGAGATCCGCCATGTGGTGGATTCGCGCAACCGCCTGCAGGCGCGCCGCGAGCAATTGCAGCAGCAGATCGCCGAGTGGAACACCCAGCGCGAGCACTGCACCGAACAGATCGCCCAGGCCGAGGATGACCTGGCCACCGGCGCGGCCCGCACCGAAGAGGCGCGCGCCGCCGCCGAGGACGCCCACGCGTCGCTGCCCGACGTCGAGCAGCGCGTGCGCGAAGCCGCCGGCGGCCGCGACGAGATGCGCGCCGCCCTGGCGCGCGTCGAGCAGAACCTGGCCCTGGTGGCGCAGTCGCAGCGCGACGCCGACCGCCAGATGCAGGCGCTGGAACAGCGCCGCGAACGTCTGCAGCAGGAATTGCGCGAACTGCACAGCCCGGATCCGGCGCGCCTGGAACAGCTGGCTGGCGACCGCGCCGCGGGCGAGGACCAGCTCGAAGAGGCCCAGGGCCAACTGGCCGAGCTGGAAGCCCGCGTGCCCGAGGCCGACGCCGAGCGCAGCCGCGCCCAGGGCGATGCCCAGACCGAAGTGCAGAGCCTGGCGCGCCTGGAGGCCCGCCTGTCCGCCCTGGTCAAGCTGCAGGAAGACGTGCAGAAGCAGGGCGCGCTGGAACCCTGGCTGGCCAAGCACGAGCTGGCCGGCCTGCAGCGTCTGTGGCAGAAACTGCATATCGAGCCGGGCTGGGAAACCGCGCTGGAATCGGCCATGCGCGAGCGCATGGCCTCGATGGAAGTGCGCAGCCTGGATTGGGCCCGCGCCTTCGCCGAAGACGCGCCGCCCGCCCGCCTGGCCTTCTACCAATTGCCGGTCGCGGCCCCCGCGCCGGCCGCGCCCGCCGGGCTGACGCCGCTGGCCAGCCTGCTGCGCATCACCGATCCCGACCTGCGCACGCTGCTCAACGAGTGGCTGGCGGGCGTCTATACCGCGCCTGACCTGGCCCAGGCCCTGGCCATGCGCGCCACGCTGCCCGCCGGCGCCGCCTGCGTGGTCAAGGCCGGCCATCTGGTCGACGCGCACAGCGTGCGCTTCTACGCGCCCGACTCCGAGCAGGCCGGCCTCCTGGCCCGCCAGCAGGAGATCGAGAACCTGCAGCGCGAAATCAAGGCGCAGCAGCTGATCGCCGACCAGACCCGCGCCGCCGTGGCCCGCGCCGAGGTCGCCTGGCAGCAGGTGTCCCAGTCGATCGCGCCGGCGCGTCAGCGCGTGGCCGAGGTCACGCGCCGCGTGCACGACATCCAGCTCGAGCATTCGCGTCTGCAACAGCAGGCCGAGCAGTCCGGCGAGCGCGCCTCGCGCCTGCGCCAGGACCTGGAGGAAATCGCGGCCAACGAGGAAGACCTGCGCGCCACGCGCGAGGAAGCCGAGGCCCGCTTCGAATCGCTGGACGAGGAACTGGCCGAGCATCAGTCGCGTTTCGCCGACGCCGAGATCGAAGGCGAGACCCTGGCCGCCCAGGCCGAGGCCGCCCGCGCCAAGCTGCGCGAGCTGGAGCGCGCCGCTCAGGAGGCGGAATTCGCCGAGCGCGGCGTCCAGGTCCGCATCACCGACCTGCAGCGCAACCGCCAGCTGGCCGCCGATCAAAGCCAGCGCGCCAATGTCGAGCTCGAACAGCTCCAGGCCGACCTGACCGAGCTGGACGCCTCGGCCTCGCAGGCAGGCCTGCAGGATGCGCTGGAACTGCGCGCCGAGCGCGAGGACGCGCTGTCGCGCGCGCGCCAGGAAATGGACAATCTGGCGGCCCTGCTGCGCGGCGCCGACGAGGACCGCCTGACGCAGGAACGCCTGCTGGAGCCGCGCCGCGCCCGCATCACCGAACTGCAACTGCAGGAACAGGCCGCCCGCCTGGCCGAGGAACAATTCACCGAGCAGCTCAACGCCCGCGAGGTCGACCGCGAGGCGCTGGCCCAGGAACTGGCCAACCAGCCCGACGAATGGCGCCGCGCCAGCTGGCTGCAATCTGAGGTCTCGCGCATCTCGCGCCAGATCGAGTCGCTGGGCTCGGTCAACCTGGCCGCGCTGGACGAGCTGAACAGCTCGCGCGAACGCAAGGGTTTCCTCGACTCGCAACACCAGGACCTGATGACCGCCATCGAGACCCTGGAAGACGCGATCCGCAAGATCGACCGCGAGACCCGCGAGCTGCTGCAAGAGACCTTCAATACCGTCAACGGCCATTTCGGCGAGCTGTTCCCCAAGCTCTTCGGCGGCGGCGAGGCCAAGCTCACCATGACCGGCGAGGAAATCCTCGACGCCGGCGTGCAGGTGATGGCGCAGCCCCCGGGCAAGCGCAACAGCACCATCCACCTGCTGTCGGGCGGCGAAAAGGCGCTGACGGCGACGGCGCTGGTGTTCGCGCTGTTCAAGCTCAACCCCGCGCCGTTCTGCCTGCTGGACGAGGTGGACGCGCCGCTGGACGACGCCAACACCGAGCGCTACGCCAACCTGGTCAGCAACATGAGCGAGCAGACGCAGTTCCTGTTCATCTCGCACAACAAGATCGCAATGCAGATGGCCAAGCAATTGGTCGGCGTGACCATGCAAGAGCAGGGGGTTTCGCGTATTGTTGCGGTAGATATAGATTCGGCCGTGCAAATGGCCTCCGAAGCGGCATAAACCCAATATTCAGAAGGGCGCCGGCTGACGGCGCGGGATTTACACATGAGTGATTTGCAGATCGGGCTGATTGCCCTGGGCGTCTTGCTGATACTGCTGGTGCTGGGCTTCAACTGGTGGCAGGACCGCCGGGTCCGGCGCAAGATGCAAAGCCATTTCCCGACCAGCGAGCAGGATCCCCTGCTGGGCGCCGGGGCGGCTCCGGCCGCCGGCGTGCCGCGTCGCGAGCCGGGCATGGGCGGCGATGCGCCGCGCGCGCATCCCGAGCAGCCCGTGCCGGTGGACGCTGGCAGCGACGCCGACGATGCCGAGGAACCGGATCCCGCCTGCGAAGTCGTCATCGAAATCCATTTCGCCGAGCCGGCCCGTGGCGCCGATGTGCTGCCCTACCTGCAAAGCCTGCGCCATGTCGGCCGCAAGCCGATGCGCGTGTTCGCCACCACCGACCAGGGCCGCCATCGCGCCCGCATCCACGCCGGCGAGAGCTATGCCGCGATGTCGCTGGCCGTGCTGCTGGCCAACCGCAGCGGTCCGCTGACCGCCATTGAATGGTCGCAGGCCTGGGCGCGCGCCCAGGACCTGGCCGAGCGTTTCGAAGCCACCATCGAGGGGCCGGACCAGCAAGCCGTGCTGGAGCAGGCCGCCCGCCTGGACGACACTTGCGCCGCGCTGGACACCCAGGTCGGCCTGACGCTGCTGCTGGGCGGCGCGCAACCCGCCGCCGAAGTGCTGAACGTGGCCCGCGATACCGGTTTCGTCGCCGACGGCAGCCGCCTGGCCTGGCCGTCGGACAACGGCGTGGCCCATTTCACGCTGTCGCGCGCCGACGGCGCCGCATTCGACGCCGGCATGGGCGGCATCGAACGCCTGTATCTGCTGCTGGACGTGCCTTGCAGCCCGGCCGACAGCCGCGCCTTCGGCCGCATGGTCGAGGTCGGCCGCGAGCTGGCCGCGCGCCTGCGCGCCGAACTGGTCGATGACCAGGGCAAGCCGCTGGCCGATGGCTCCGAAACCGTGATCGACGAGCGCCTGCAGGTGCTGTTCGGCCAGCTGGAGCAGGCTGGCCTGCCCGCCGGCAGCGCGCGCGCGCAACGGGTCTTTGCATAATGAGCAGCCCCTCTGGCGGTGAAACCGCGGCCCAGGCCGCGGCGCGCCTGCGCGCCGAAATCGAGCAGCACAACGTCCGGTATTACGTCTACGACGATCCCTCCATCTCGGACGCGGCATACGATGACCTGATGCGGGAGCTGCAGGCCCTGGAGGCCGCGCATCCCGAGCTGGTCACGCCCGAGTCGCCGAC
>NZ_JAGTJY010000104.1:0-4184 GCF_018195695.1 Achromobacter sp. Marseille-Q0513
GGTCACGGTGATCTTGTCGGTGGCGGTCTCGCCCTGCTTGAGGGCCTGGACCTTGGGGTCGTCGTTGTTGAGCGTGTACGTCCACTTGCCGTTGTTGTCGACAGTGAACGAACCGTATTCGCCCTTGCCGCCGTCGCTGACGGTCCAGGTATGGGTATCGTTGGTGTCGACGTCATGCTTTTCCAGCTGGCCGGACACAGTTGCCTCGGGGCCGTCTTCCTTGATGCCGCCGGTCGCGGTGCCGCTGATCGTCGGCACGTCGTTGGTGCCGTTGATGGTGATGGTGACCGTGCCGGTGGTGCCGTCGGCGGTGGTGACCGTGAAGGTCTCGGTCAGCTTCTCGCCAACGCCCAGGCCCTGGACCCTGGGATCGTTGTTGTTGAGGTTGTAGACCCAGTTGCCATTGGCATCGATCGAGAACGTGCCATACGTGCCCGGACGATCGGCCGCGGCGACGAAGAACGACTGGCCGTCGTCGGGGTCGACCACATTGAGCTTGCCGTTGGCGGTCGAGACCTTGTCTTCGGTGACCGAACCGGCGTCGTCGCCAGCCTGGGCCGGGGTGATCTTGGCCGGGTCATTGACGCCGACCACGGTCACTTCCACGGTGGCGGTCGAGGTGGCGCCGCTGGGGTCGGTGACGACGTAGGAAATCGTGGTGGTGGCGGTCTGGCCTTCGGGCAGGTGCTGGAAGCTGGTGCCCGGCACGAACACGTAGCTGCCGTCGGGCTGCACGATGAAGGTGCCGCCGTTCGAGCCGGTGACCGCGACGCCGCCCGGGGTCATGGGGCGGCCGTTGATCGAGACGATGCTCAGCGGATCGCCATCGGGGTCGCTGTCGTTGGCCAGCAGGTTGCCGCGGATGGTGGTCTTCTCGTCGCCGCGGGCCGTGTCGTTGACGGCGATGGGCGCGTTGTTGGTGTTGCCGGCGCCGCCAGCGCCGCCGCCACCGCCGAGCAGGTTCAGCGTGTCGAGGCCGCGGCTCGGATTCGGGTAGGCCAGGTCCAGCGGGGAAGTGCTTTCCAGGATGCGGGCCAGGCGCACGAAGCTGCCGCCGCCATCATCGCCAGGACCGCCGCTGACCACGGCGGCGGTCGGATCCAGGACCTCGAACGGGTCCTGGCCGGATTGCAGGGCCGCCAGCAGGCGGTCGGAATCGGTGCCCTTGGGCGGGGTGACAGCGGCTTCGGTCGGATCGGGCAGCGCGCCCGATACGTCCCCATTCATGGCGACCTGGCGGCCTTCGCCGATCACGATGGGCATGCCGTTTTCCACTTGCAGGGCGACGGTGGCGCCCGAGGCAGTGACGACGTCGCTGCCGGCGGGGACATTGCTGCCTTGATGCAGCTCGGTCAGCGAGCCGTCGCTATTGCGAATCCAGGCGCGGCCGGTGAGTTCGGTGACGACGGCGGGAGAGGAGTTGGCCATGATGGGTTCCGTTGAGGGATTGATCCAAGATGGCCAGATACTAGAGGAGGCCCGCAGGCCGGGGTATTGTCCTTGAGGACAATTCAGGAGGGGATTTTGCTGCGGGATTCGCTAGGCGAGGAGATGCCGTGCACCAGCAGCGCCAGCTGCAGGCGGTCGGACACGCCCAGTTTCTCGAAAACCGCCGACAGATGGGCCTTGACGGTGCGTTCGGTGATGCCCAGCGCCTCGGCGATCTGGGCGTTGGCCCAGCCGCCGGCGGCATAGCGGGCGGCGGTGGTCTCGCGCTCGGTCAGCAGGCCGCCATCCCAGTCGCCGGCATCCTGGCCCTTCTCGGCCACCAGGCGCAGCAGGCGGCTGACCAGGGAGCGGCCCATCCAGATGCCGCCCGTGGAGATGACCTCCAGGGCCTGGGCCAGCGCCTGCGGCGGGGCGTAGCTGTGGCAGTAGCCTTGGGCGCCCGCGGCCAGGACCTGGGTGCCCTGTTCGTCGTGGGGGCTGGCGCTGGCGACCAGCAGGCTGAGGCCGGCCAGGGTTTGCGCCCAGGCGGCGTCCTGCCAGGACGGCAGCCGCGGCAGGTCGGCGTCCAGCACGGCCAGGGAGCGGCCCTGGTCGCGCCAGCGCTGCAGGTCGGCCAGCCCGCGCCCGCGGGCAACCAGCCAGCGCTCGGGGTCGAGCTCTCGCCAGCGCTGCCACAACAGATCGTCGTGCGTAATCAACAAGACGGGAACGGATTTCATAAAGCCTTCTCGCTCTCCTCTAATCAAGTAAGGGGGTCAACGCTCGGTAAAGGCGTTGGCCTTGGCGCGCAGGACCGGCTTGAGCAGGTACTGCAGCACGGTGCGCTTGCCGGTCAGGATGTGAACCTCGGCCACCATCCCGGGGATGATGGGCAGGTTCTTGTCCCCCACGGTGCTGCGATCGGTGCGGACCCGCACCACGTAGTACGAATTGCCTTTCTCGTCCGTCACCGTGTCGGCGCCGATCTGCTCGACCTTGCCTTCCAGCCCGCCATAGATGGCGAAGTCGTAGGCGGTGAATTTCACCTCGGCCTTCTGGTCGGCGTGCAGGAAGCCGATGTCGCGCGGCAGGATGCGCACTTCCAGCAGCAGCGTGTCGTCCTTGGGCACGATCTCGATGATGTCCTTGCCCGGCTGCACCACGCCGCCGACCGTGTTGTTGAACAGGGTCTTGACGGTGCCGCGCACCGGCGCGCGCACCTCGGCCAGCTTGACCCGGTCGGCCAGCGCCAGCTTGCCCTCCCGCAGCGTGGACAGCTTGGTGTTGGTCTCGGACAGCTCGTTGCGGGCCTGGTTGCGGATATTCAGTTCCGATTCCTCGAGCTTGCTCTGGGCTTCCTTGATGGATGCCTGGATGCGGTCGATCTGGGCCTCGGCGCCTTTCTGTTCGCCGCAATAGCGGGCCACGTCGCGCTGCAGGCGCAGCAGGTCCACCTCGGACACGGCGCCGCTCTTGAGCAGCGGACGGGTCACCTGCAGCTCGCGCGAGGTCAGGCCGCAACTGGCCGAGGCCTGGTCGCGCTTGGCGATGGTCTCGCGCAGTTCTTCCTGGCGCTGCTTGAGCTGCTCGCGGGCGACGTTGACGGTGGCGTTCAGCTCGCTGGTGCGCGCCTGCCAGGCGTTGCGTTCCATTTCGATCAGGTTGGGCGCCTGCTTGAGCACTTCCTCGGGTGCGACGAAGGGCTCGCCGGTCGCCAGCGCCTTCAGGCGCGCCGACTTGGCCAGCAGCGACAGGTATTCGGCGTTGTTCTCGCCCAGCGATGAGGCGAAGCGGGTGGAGTCGATCTTGAGCAGGATCTGGCCGGCTTCGACCTCCTGGCCGGGCTTGACCAGGATTTCCTCGACGATGCCGCCGTCCAGGCTCTGGATGATCTGCACCTGGCGCGAGGGCACCACCTTGCCTTCGCCGCGCACGACTTCGTCGATGCTGCCGAAGCCTGCCCACAGCAGCAGCAGGGCAACGGCCAGCAGGCTGGTCCACAGCAGCACGCGGGCGCCGCGCGCCTGCGATTCGTGGATGACCCACTCGGCATTGCCGACGTAGTCGTTGCGCTGCTGCGGCTTGCCCTTTTCGGCGCCGTCGAGCAGGCGGTCGAAGAAGTACACGAAGACGTTGCGCAGCCTGAGCCAGAGCCGAGTCAGCAGGCCCGGCCGGGGCGCGAGTTTTTGGGTGGCGATGTTCTCCATGAGTCCCTCAGCTTCCGCGTCCGACGCGTCCTTGACGCAGGGCTTCGATGACTTGCTCCTTGGGGCCGTCGGCCATGATCTGGCCGTTGTCGATCACGATGAGGCGGTCGACCAGCTCGAGCAGGGCGGTGCGGTGGGTGACCAGCATGATGGTCTTGCTGGCGCTGACTTCGCCCAGGCGCTTGCGCAGCTGCGCCTCGCTCTGGTGGTCCATGTTGCTGCTGGGTTCATCGAGCAGCAGGATGGGCGGGTCGTTGATCAGGGCGCGGGCCACCGCCACCGACTGGCGCTGGCCGCCGGACAGGGACTCGCCGCGCTCGCCGATCAGCATGTCGAAGCCGTTGGGATGCAGGTTGGCGAACTCGGACACGCCGGCCAGGTTGGCCGCGGCCAGGATGCTGGCGTCGTCCGCGTAGGGCGCGCCCATCGCCAGGTTGTGCTTGAGGCTGCCGTAGAACAGCAGCGGATCCTGCGGCACGTGGCCGATGGCGCGGCGCACGTCGGCCGGGTCGATCTGGCGCACGTCCACGCCGTCCAGCAAAACGGCGC
>NZ_JAGTJY010000104.1:4194-14295 GCF_018195695.1 Achromobacter sp. Marseille-Q0513
GGCTTGTACAGCGCCAGCGCCAGCTTTTCCAGCGTGGTCTTGCCTGAGCCGATGCGGCCGATGATGCCGACCTTTTCGCCCGGCTTGATCTTGAACGACACCTTCTTCAGCGCCGGCTGCGAGCTGCCGGGGTAGGCGAAGGTGACGTCGCGGAATTCCAGCGCGCCATGGAAGACCGGGCGGTGCAGGAACTCGGCCTCGGCGGGGCGTTCGATCGGCAGCTTCATATAGTTGTCGATCGAGGCCAGCGAGGTGCGCGCGTTCTGGTACTGCATCAGCAGCCCGGCGACCTGGCCCAGCGGCGCCAGGCAGCGGCCGGCGATCATGGACGCGGCGATGATGCCGCCCATGGAAATCGCGGATTCCTGGGCCTGGTACACGCCGATCACCACCACGGAAATCGACACCAGCTGTTGCACCGCCGCCACGAAACCCACCGTGGACGAGGAGATCAGCTTGAGCTTGCCGCCGGTCTGGGCGATGAACTCGGTGGCGCGTTCCCAGTTGCGCTGGATCGAACCCTGCGCGTTCAGCGTCTTGACCGCTTCCAGGCCGGTCAGCGCCTCGACCAGGGTGGCGTTGCGCTGCGACGAAGCCTGGAACGAGGCCATGGTCAGCGCTTCCATGCGGGCCTGGGCGGCCAGCGACACCAGCAGGATCAGCACGATGGCGACCAGCGGCGGCAGCACCATCCACGGCGAGATCCAGACCAGCGCCAGCAGGAACAGCAGGATGAAGGGCAGGTCCACCAATGTGGTGATGGTGGCCGAGGCGATGAAGTCGCGGATGGACTCGAACGAGCGCAGATTGGCCGCGAAGGAGCCCACCGACACCGGCCGGCCCTCCATGCGCAGGTCCAGCACGCGTTCCATGATCTGCGCCGACAGGCGCACGTCCACGCGCTTGCTGGCGCTGTCCACCACGTGCGAGCGCGCGGTGCTCAGGATCATGTTGAAGACGACCACCAGGGTGATGCCCAGGGCCAGCACCCAGAGCGTCTCGACGGCGTTGTTGGGCACCACGCGGTCATAGACGTTCATGGTGAACAGCGGCATCGCCATGGCGAAGATGTTGATCAGCAGCGCGGCGATCAGCGCGTCGCGGTACAGCCGCCGGTTTTCCATGATGGCGGCCCAGAACCAATGGCGCTCGCGCACCTTGGCGACTTCGGGCGCGCGGGCGTCGAAGCGGAACTGCGGCCGCACGAAGCACACCAGGCCGGTGTATTGCAGCGCCAGTTCCTCGGGGCTCATTTCCACCGAGCTGCCGCCCAGTTCAGGATGGCTGACCAGGTACTGGCCGCCTTCCTTCTTGAGCAGCAGGCAGGCGCGCTCGCCCTGCAACAGCAGGATGGCGGGCAGCAGGTCCTGGGGGATCTCGTCCAGCTCGCGCTTGACCACGCGCGCGGACAGCTGCGCGCGCGCGGCGGCGCGCGGCAGCAGGGCCGGGGTCAGACGGTGGGCTTCCAGCGGCAGGCCGGCGGACAGGGCCTGGGCCGTGGTTGCGACGCCATGCAGCCGGGTGATTTCCACCAGGCAGTCCAGCAGCGGATCATCGTGGGCGGCGCGGGCGTCGGCGCGCCATTCACGGGAGGCCTTCTCAGATAACTTGTCCATCTTCGTCATCCAGCAGGTCCAGATGCTCCGCGAGACGCGCGCAATGTTGCTTGCGTTGCGTCAATTTTTGTTGTGCCTGCACAGGCAAGTCGGTCAGGCGCAAGGTGCCATTGGCGATCAAAGCGTCGATCAGGTCTTCCAGGACGCGGACGAAGTCCGCGTCCAGTTGTGAGAAACCGTGGTTCTCAGTGGCCATGTGGCCTCCCTTGCCCAGGCCGCAATTACGGCCTGGCTTGCGGCGCGCGCCGGGCGCCGTCGGCGCCGGAAGCGTTGACCGGCACCAACGTCGGCGGCAGCGTGCCTTCGTTGTATTGCACGCGCACGGGAGCCAGGCGGGCAGCATCGGGAACCGTCGAATTGCACTGCTTGATCACTTCGTCGGACACCACCAGCTTGCCGTTTTCCTCGGGCATCTCGTTGCGCGCGGGCTGCAGCGACAGCGCCGGCAACAGCGCATGCGACAGCGCCAGCCAGCGGTACTGCGCAAGCTTGAGGTCATATTGCGCGTTGGTCAATGCGCGGCGCGATTCGAACAGCTCGTTCTCGGTGTTCAGCAGGTCCAGCAGGGTGCGCTGGCCGATCTGGAATTGCTGGCGATAGGCGTCGCGGACCTTGGCGGTGGCGATTTCGTGGTCGCGCAGGAACGGCATGCGCTGGTTCAGGCTGGTGATGTTGTTCCAGGCCACGGCCAGATCCTGCTGCACGTTGCGGCAGGTGTAGTCGCGGATGTCGCGGGCGGCATAGGACTGCGCGGACGTCTGGCGCACGCGGGCCGAGTCGGCGCCGCCGCGGTACAGGTTATACGACATCATCAGCTGGACGCTGGTGCTGTTGATGCGGCGGTTTTCCGGGGTCGGATCATTCTGGTTGCGGCCGGTGGAGGCCACGAACTCGAACTTCGGCGAAAACGCGCCCTTGGCCGAGGCGATGCCGGCTTCGGCGGCCTGCAGGCCGGCCTGCTTGGACAGGAAGCTGGGGTTGCGGCGCAGCGAGTCGTTGAAGTCGCCCGGCTTGGCGGGCAGCTTGGCGTCGACGTCGGGCACCGGCTGCAGCGTTTCGGGGGGCAGGGCGCCGGTCACGCGCTGGAAGCGCTGCTGCACGTCCAGCAGGTTGGCGGTTTCCGTCATGAGGTTGGTCTGCGCCAGGGCCAGGCGGCCGCCGGCCTGTTCCAGGTCCACGCGACGGCCCACGCCCGATTCGGCGCGCTGGCCGATCTGCTTGAGCGTTTCCTCGTGCAGCGAATAGTTCTGGCGCGCCAGCAGCTCCATGTCGCGGTAGCGCTGCAGGTCGATATAGGCCTGGGTGGCGGCCAGCGCGGTGGCGTCGCTGGTGGCCAGCACGTCATAGAAGCGGGCCAGCTTGTCGAAACCGGCCTGCTTGACGTCATTGCTGGTGCGGAAGCCGTCGAAAATCAGCTGGCGCAGTTCCAGGTTGTAGCCCGGGCGGCTCCACTGTTGGGAACCCACGCCCGGCACGTTGTTGCGGTATTCACGGCCGACATAGCCTTGGGCGTTGACCTGTGGGAAGAACGCGGCGCGCGCCACCGACTGGCCTTCGAGCGAAGACTGGAAGTCGTGGTACTTGGCCTGGATTTCCGGGTTGCTGAGCAGGGTCTGTTCAATGACCTGATTCAGGGTGGTGCCTTCAGCCGCGGCGGGGCCTGTGCCGGTAGCGGGTTGCGCGAATGCTGCGGGAGCGAACGCGAGGGTGATGACGAGAGTCGTGCGCTTGAGCAAGAACGTAGCCATGATGATTATTCGCGAGTCGAGTTGGGTTTAGATGGCCGACATAATGTATGTAAATGTCAAAAGAGACGATTAAAGATTTGTTAATTCGTAAACGATAATCGCCGGCCGTCTGGTGCTTTTGTCGCGCAACATCGATGAAAACGGTCGAACTTGCACGATTCTTCCCTTTGATGACAGGTTTTATTCTTAAAAATGCGTTTTGTTTCGCATTATTTCGAATCGCCTTTCAAAAGGGAAAGCAAGTTTATAGCGTTTTGCTAATTCTGTATCAAATTAGTTTAAATTGACGAAGATATGTGATTATTTGTCGGGATTTGATGCTTGCGGCGGATGCGCGTTCGCGCTTGCCGCGAACACTGAGGGTGGGGGAGCCGACGCCCGGCGACCCGGGCGGACATGGGCATCATGGTAGTGTTAATACTAGGATAACTACTGTAGTTGTACTAGGTTCAGCGCCTGTGCATAATTCCCTCATGCCGCAGCGGCCGACACGGGCAAGCCAGTCTTGATCCCGCGCCGGCACAAGACGGACCGTCCATCAGCCGAGCGCATCCATGGCCCAAACCCTTTACGACAAACTCTGGGACGCCCACATCGTCCATCAGGAATCAGACGGCACCTGTCTGCTCTATATCGATCGCCACCTGCTGCACGAAGTCACCAGCCCGCAGGCGTTCGAAGGCCTGGCCATCGCCGGGCGCAAGCCCTGGCGCACCGGCGCCAACCTGGCCGTCGCCGATCACAACGTGCCTACGCTGAACCGTGCCCAGGGCATCGACGACCCGGTTTCCAAGCTGCAGGTGGACACGCTGGACGCCAACTGCGACAAATACGGCATCACCGAATTCCGCATGAACGACCTGCGCCAGGGCATCGTGCACGTGATCGGACCGGAGCAGGGCGCCACGCTGCCCGGCATGACCGTGGTCTGTGGCGACTCGCACACCAGCACGCACGGCGCGCTGGGCGCGCTGGCCTTCGGCATCGGCACGTCCGAGGTCGAGCACGTGCTGGCGACGCAGACGCTGCTCATGAAGAAAGCCAAGAGCATGCTGATCAAGGTCGAGGGCGAGCTGCCCTTCGGCTGTACGGCCAAGGACGTGGTGCTGCACATCATCGGCATCATCGGCACGGCCGGCGGCACCGGCCATGCCATCGAATTCGCCGGCAGCGCCATCCGCGCGCTGTCCGTGGAAGGCCGCATGACCGTCTGCAACATGGCCATCGAGGCCGGCGCCCGCTCGGGGATGGTGGCGGTTGACGACAAGACCGTCGATTACTTCCGCGGCCGTCCCTTCGCGCCCAATGGCGTGCTGTGGGACCAGGCCGTCAAGTACTGGCGCACCCTGCACACCGACGCGGGCGCGAAGTTCGACACCGTGGTCGAGGTCGACGCGCGCGACATCAAGCCGCAGGTCACCTGGGGCACCTCGCCCGAGATGGTGCTGCCGGTGGATTCCCGCGTGCCGGATCCCGACCGCGAAAAGGACGACGTGCGCCGCAGCGGCATGGAGCGCGCGCTGGAATACATGGGCCTGAAGCCCAACACCCCGCTGACCGATATCCGCGTGGACCGCGTGTTCATCGGCTCCTGCACCAACTCCCGCATCGAGGACCTGCGCGCCGCCGCGGCGGTCGCGCGCGGCAAGCGCGTGGCGTCGAACGTGCGTCAGGCCATGGTGGTGCCGGGTTCGGGCCTGGTCAAGCAGCAGGCCGAGCGCGAAGGGCTGGACAAGATCTTCATCGAGGCCGGCTTCGAATGGCGCGAGCCCGGCTGTTCGATGTGCCTGGCCATGAACGCCGACCGGCTGGAGCCGGGCGAGCGCTGCGCCTCCACGTCCAACCGCAACTTCGAAGGCCGCCAGGGCCAGGGCGGCCGCACGCACCTGGTCAGCCCGGCCATGGCCGCCGCCGCCGCCGTGGCCGGCCACTTCGTCGACGTCCGCTCGTTCCGCTGAGCGCCCCGCACCGAGATCCGACATCATGCAAGCATTCACCACACACGAAGGCCTGGTGGCTCCGCTCGACCGCGAAAACGTCGACACGGACCTCATCATCCCCAAGCAGTTCCTCAAGTCCATCAAGCGCACGGGCTTCGGCCCCAACCTGTTCGACGAACTGCGCTACCTGGACCACGGCGAGCCGGGCATGGACAACAGCAAGCGTCCGCTGAACCCCGACTTCGTGCTGAACCAGCCACGCTATCAGGGCGCGTCCGTGCTGCTGGCGCGCAAGAACTTCGGCTGCGGCTCGAGCCGCGAGCACGCGCCCTGGGCGCTGACGCAGTACGGCTTTCGCGCCATCATCGCGCCGTCCTACGCCGACATCTTCTTCAACAACAGCTTCAAGAACGGCCTGCTGCCCATCGTGCTGTCCGAGTTGGAAGTCGCGCGCCTGTTCGACGAAGTGAAGGCCTTCCCCGGCTACAAGCTCAACATCGACCTGGACCGCCAGGTGGTGGTGGCGGCCGACGGCCGCGCCATGAAGTTCGACATCGAGCCGTTCCGCAAGTACTGCCTGCTCAACGGCTTCGACGACATCGGCCTGACCCTGCGCCACGCCGACAAGATCCGC
Source organism: Achromobacter sp. Marseille-Q0513 (assembly GCF_018195695.1). NCBI lineage: Bacteria > Pseudomonadati > Pseudomonadota > Betaproteobacteria > Burkholderiales > Alcaligenaceae > Achromobacter > Achromobacter sp. Marseille-Q0513. The sequence continues at coordinate 10,133 of NZ_JAGTJY010000104.1, forward strand.
GCCTTCGAGGCCGAGCGCCTGGCGCGCCATCCCTGGCTCGAAAGCCGTCCGATCGCCTGAATTTCCATACCGACCACTGGATCCCTAACCACATGACCCACAACATCGCAGTCCTGCCGGGCGACGGCATCGGCCCCGAAATCGTCGAGCAGGCCGTCCGCGTGCTCAAGGCGCTGGACGTGCCCTTCGACATCAAGCAGGCCCCGGTCGGTGGCGCCGCCTTCGACGCGTTCGAGCATCCGCTGCCGCCCGCCACGCTCAACCTGGCCAAGGAATCGCACGCCGTGCTGTTCGGCGCCGTGGGCGACTGGAAGTACGACAGCCTGCCGCGCGAATTCCGCCCCGAGCAGGCCATCCTGGGCCTGCGCAAGGCGCTGGGCCTGTTCGCCAACCTGCGTCCCGCCATCCTGTATCCGGAACTGGCCAGCGCCTCGTCGCTCAAGCCCGAGATCGTGTCCGGCCTGGACATCCTCATCATCCGCGAGCTGACCGGCGACATCTATTTCGGCACGCCGCGCGGCGTGCGCGCCTCGCCTGACGGCGCCTTCACCGGCGAGCGCGAGGGCTTCGACACCATGCGCTACGCCGAATCCGAAGTGCGCCGCATCGCGCGCATCGGTTTCGAATCCGCCCGCAAGCGCGGCAAGAAGCTGTGCAGCGTGGACAAGGCCAACGTGCTCGAGACCTCGCAGTTCTGGCGCGACCAGGTGATCGAGGTGGCGCGCGAGTACCCGGACGTGGAGCTGTCGCACATGTACGTGGACAACGCCGCCATGCAGCTGGTGCGCAACCCGCGCCAGTTCGACGTCATCGTCACCGGCAACCTGTTCGGCGACATCCTGTCGGACGAGGCCGCCATGCTGACGGGCTCCATCGGCATGCTGCCCTCGGCCTCGCTGAACGCGGGCGGGCAGGGCCTGTACGAACCCAGCCACGGCTCCGCGCCGGACATCGCCGGCCAGGGTATCGCCAATCCGCTGGCGACCATCCTGTCGGCCGCCATGATGCTGCGCTATTCGCTGAACCTGGCGCCGCAGGCCGACCGCATCGAGGCCGCCGTGCGCCGCGTGCTGGCCGACGGCCTGCGCACCGCCGACATCTACGAAGCCGGCACCACCAAGGTCGGCACCGCGGGCATGGGCGACGCCGTGCTCAAGGCGCTGGCCTGATGCGCGGGCAAGCAGCGCCTTCCCGGCGCGGCTTGCCGTGCTTTCAGGGGCCTCGGGATGCCTGCCCCGGCCGCCGCCCGGCGGCGCCGGCGCGCGGGAAATCTTGCGGCCCCGTTTTCCGTCCCGCCGCTGCGCGGCCCGATGAAAACGTGCCGCAGGCGCCGGTGGGCAGGCCGGCCGCGTGGCGCGCCGGCCACTATTCAAGCTGCGCCGCAACATATCCCCGTGCATTCTGATAAATTGTCAGGAGTTGCACGTCTTTTCCCCTCCCCGGACTACGGACTAGTCTCCACCTTTATAGAGCGATTGAAATGAAGCAAGCAGTAGGCCTTGTCGGCTGGCGCGGTATGGTCGGCTCGGTGCTCATGCAGCGCATGCGCGACGAGAACGACTTCGCACTGATCGAACCGGTGTTTTTCTCCACCAGCAACGCTGGCGGCGCCGCGCCCACTTGGGCCGATGGCGCGGGCCCGCTGCAGAACGCCTACGACATCGACGCTCTCAAAAAACTGCCCATCATCATTACCGCGCAGGGTGGCGACTACACCTCCGAGATCTACCCGAAGCTGCGCGGCGCGGGCTGGAACGGCATCTGGATCGACGCCGCCAGCACCCTGCGCATGGCCGATGACGCCATCATCGTGCTGGACCCGGTCAACCGCCCGGTCATCGACGCGGCGCTCAAGCGCGGCGTGCGCAACTTCATCGGCGGCAACTGCACGGTCAGCTGCATGCTGATGGGCCTGGCCGGCCTGTTCAACAACGACCTGGTCGAGTGGATGACCACCATGACCTACCAGGCGGCCTCGGGCGGCGGCGCGCAGCACATGCGCGAACTGCTGACCCAGTTCGGCGAGATCAACCAGGCGGTCAAGCCGCTGCTGGATGATCCCGCGTCCGCCATCCTGGAAATCGACCGCGGCGTGCTGGCCAAGCAGCAGGATCCGGCGCTGCCCCACGAGCACTTCGGCGTGCCGCTGGGCGGCAACCTGATTCCCTGGATCGACAAGGATCTGGGCAACGGCATGTCCAAGGAAGAGTGGAAGGGCGAGGTCGAGACCAACAAGATCCTGGGTCGCGGCGCCGCCTTCGGCACGCCCGCCACCCCGATCGACGGCCTGTGCGTGCGCATCGGCGCCATGCGCTGCCACAGCCAGGCGCTGACCATCAAGCTCAAGCGCGACCTGCCGATCGACGAGATCGAATCGCTGATCGCCCAGGGCACGCAGTGGGCCAAGGTCGTTCCCAACACCAAGGAAGACACCGTCCGCGCGCTGACCCCGGTGGCCGTGACCGGCACGCTGGACATCCCGGTGGGCCGCCTGCGCAAGCTGTCGATGGGCCCGCAGTACCTGGGCGCCTTCACCGTGGGCGACCAGCTGCTGTGGGGCGCCGCCGAGCCGCTGCGCCGCATGCTGCGCATCGCGCTGGCCGAAGCCTGATCCCGGTCCGCGCGTCGCGCCGCAAGCGCGGCGCGGCCCGGCCGCCAGGCCGCGATACAAGGGCACCTGCGGGTGCCCTTGTCGCATGCGCGCCGCGCGCAGCCCTGCAAAGCCCCGCCGGGCCAGCGCCGCCGCGCCTTTCAGGTTTGTGAAACGCGCAGCATCCATTACACTTTTCCGATGTATTGAGGCCGGTTCTCACTGCTGTGCCGGGAACGGGCGCATGTCCGCCATTCGATCGCAAGTACGGAATTCCAAGCTTATGACCCAGCGTTCGCGCCAAGTGATGCAAGCCCGCCGTCTCAAAGCCCTGCAATGGGCGGTAGCGCTGGCCCTGGGCACGAGCGTCTGCGGGTCTGCGTACGCGATGCGCGTGGGCCATTCGCGCGTGGTGTCGGTGCCGGGCGCACCGCTGCAGGCCGTGGTCGGGCTGCAGGAACTGACGCCCGACGAGATCGCATCGCTGCGCGTGTCGGTGGCCGACGAGGCCGCCTGGCAGCGCGCCGGCCTGAAGCCGCCGGTGCCCCTGGCCGACCTGGTGGTGGGCGTCGAGAACGGCATGGACTCCTCGCGCAAGAACCTGCGGGTTCGTTCGAGCCAGGCGCCAGCCAGCGGCGCGGTCGATCTGCTGCTGGACATCAGTTCCAGCGCCGGCCAGCGCCAGGTCCAGGTCAGCATCCTGGTGCCGTTGCGCGGCTCGGGCGCCGATGCCACGCCGGCTTCCGTCGGCGGCAAGGCGCGCGCGGGCGCCAACGCCGGCGGCGCCGCGCTCAACGTCAAGCCGGGCGACACGCTCTACGCCATCGCGCAGCGCAACGCGGTGCCCGGCGCCTCCATCTACCAGATGCTGGTGGCCCTGTGGCGCGCCAATCCGCAGGCCTTCATCCAGAGCAACATGAATCTGCTCAAGGCCGGGCAGAAACTCTCCATTCCCGACGCCGACGCCGTGCGCGCGATCGATCCGGCCGAGGCGCGTCGGATCTTCAACGAGCATGCCGAAGCCTTCGCCAAGTACCGCTCGCGCCTGGGCGCGGCCGCGGGCGCCAATCCCACCGTGGTCAAGGGGCAGAGCGCGGCGTCCGGCACCGTCAGCCGTTCCGGCGATACGGGCGCAGCGTCCGCCGCGTCCACCCAGGACCGCCTGCGCCTGTCCAACGGACAGGACGGCGGCCAGGCGCAAGCCGACGCCCAGGGCGATGCCAAGGCGTCCGCCGGACACGCGATGGCCGATGCGCAGGCGCGGGTGAATACGTTGCAGGGCAACGTGGACGCGTTGAACAAGGCGGTGGGAGAGCAAGGCGCGGCAGGACAGGCCGGTGCGACGGGCGCTGGCGGCGCAGCAGGATCGGCGGGGGGTGGCGGCGGCGCGGGGGCGGCCGGGTCGGCGGGGGGGGGCCGGCCCGCCGGGGGGGCGGGGGGCGGCGGGGGGGGGGGGGGGTGGGGGGCGGGGGGGGCGGGGGGGGGCGCGGGGGGCGCCCCCCCCGGGGGGGGGGGTGGGGGGCGCCCGGGCGGCCGGGCGCCGCGGGGCCCGCCGGCGGGGGCGGGGGGGCGG
>NZ_JAGTJY010000104.1:14305-21712 GCF_018195695.1 Achromobacter sp. Marseille-Q0513
GCTGGATCTGGAGGCGCGGCAGGCGCGGCCGGTACTGCGGGATCCGCCGCCGCGGCGGGTGGTTCTGGCGCCGCCGGATCGACCGGATCAACGGGCGCCGCCGGATCGGCAGGAGCGACGGGCGCGGCAGGCGCGGCGGGTTCGAGTTCCGCTGCGGGAGCGGCGGGCGTCGCCGGCGTGGCGGCTTCCGTCGGCGCCGCTTCGGGCTCGGCCCCGGCCGCCGCTTCCGGCGCCTCGGCCCCGGAAGGCAAGAACACCGCGGACCAGAAGCCGTCCGATCTGCTGGCCGGCGCGCCGTCCTGGCTGACCGACAATCTGCTGGTGATCGTCACCGCCGTGCTGGCGCTGCTCGTCTTCATCATCGCCTGGGTGCTGCGCCGCGCTGGTGCGCGCCGTGGCGATGACGACGAGGAAACCTACGCCTACGCCGAGCCGGCGCTGGACACGGCCGCGCTGAACCGCAAGCTCGAGACCATCAGCCTCGACCTGGACGAGCCGCCTTCGGATGAACCGCGCCGCCCCGGCGCCACCAAGGCCTGATCGATGTCCAGAGTCGCATTGGGGCTGGCCTACGACGGCTCGGCCTGGCAAGGCTGGCAGACGCAGCCGCACGGGCAGACCGTGCAGGACACGCTGGAGGCCGCGCTGGCCAGCTTCTGCGGCGTGCAGGGCACGGTGCCCACCATCTGCGCGGGCCGCACTGACACCGGCGTGCACGGCGCCATGCAGGTCGTGCACCTGGACACGACGCTGGACCGGCGCATGGAGTCCTGGGTGCGCGGCGTGAACGCCTTCCTGCCGCCGTCGATCTCCGTGCAATGGGCCAGGCAGGTTCCGGACGATTTCCACGCCCGTTTCTCGGCCCGTTCGCGCACCTACGTCTATCTGCTGTGGCGCGGCCGCGTGCGTCCCGCGTTGTGGGCCGGGCGCGCCGGCTGGTGCTTCCAGCCGCTGGACGTGGCCGCCATGCGCGCGGCGGCCGGCGCCTTGCTGGGCGAGCACGATTTCTCCAGCTTCCGCTCGTCGCAGTGCCAGGCCAAGCATCCGGTGCGCCACCTGCATCGCCTGGACATCGAGGAACGCGGCCCGTTTCTTGTTTTTACGCTTCGGGCCAACGCTTTCCTGCATCATATGGTGCGCAACATCATGGGCGCGCTGCTGCAGGTCGGGCAGGGCAGGGAACAGGCGGAATGGATGGCGCAGCTGCTGTCCTGGCGCGACCGCAAGCGCGGCGCGCCGACCTTCGCGCCGGACGGCCTGTACCTGTCGGCCATCGAGTATCCCGAGGCCTTCGGCCTGGACGAGCTCGACGGCGGCGCGCTGCTGTTGTCGCCCTTCACGCAAACCTGGGACTAGCGGCTGGCCGCGGGCCGCCGTTCCCTTTCGTTCGAGAGGTTCCTGCCATGCGCCGCCGCGCCTTCCTCAAGCAAACCGCCCTGGGCGCCACGGCCGGCGCTGCCGTCCTGGCCGTGCCGGCGCAAGCGCAGGAAGCGCCCGTGGTGACGTGGCGGCTGGCATCCAGCTTTCCCAACGAATCCCCCACGCTGTACGCCGGCGCGGAGGACGTGGCGCGTTATGTGAGCGAGGTCACCGACGGCCGTTTCAGCATCGTGATCGCCGCCGACGAGGATGCCGTGCCGGCCGGGCAGGTGCTGCAGGCCGTCAGGGACGGCGTGGTCGAATGCGGCCACACGGCCTCGACCCGCTATTTCGATATCGACCCGGCGCTCAGCTTCGACGCCGGCGTGCCGTTCGGCCTGAACACGCGCCAGATGCAGGCCTGGATGACGGAGGGCGAGGGCTTGGCGCTCACGCGCGTGCTGTTCGGCAAGCACAACATCCTGAACTTCCCCTGCGGCTACACCGGCGCGCAGATGGGCGGCTGGTTTCGCGGCGAGATCAAGACCGTCGACGATCTGCGCGGCCTGAAGATCAAGGCCAACGGCTTCGCCCGCCAGGTGCTCGCGCGCATGGGCGCGGCGCCCGTGGACATGCCGGTGGCCGATACCTACGCCGCGCTGGAACAGGGCGAGGTCGACGCGGTGGCCTGGATCGGTCCCTATGACGACGAGAGCCTGTCGCTCTACAAGGTCGCGCGCAACTACTACTTTCCCGGCTGGTGGTCGGGTACGTGGCAACTGTCGCTGTACGTGAACCAGGCCGCGCACGACGCCTTGCCCAAGTCCTACCAGACCGCGCTCGCGCTGGCCTGCCGCATGGCCAGCACCAACATGATCGCCAAGTACGACGCCGGCAATCCCGACGCGCTGCGCCGCCTGGTGGGCAAGGGCGCGCAGTTGAAGGCGTTTCCCCGGCCCGTCTTGCAGGCCTGCCGCGAGGCGTCGCAGAAGGTGTTCCAGGAACTGGGCGCCAAGGATCCGATGTTCAAGAAGCTCTACGACAGCATGACGGCGTTCAGGGACAAGGAGATTCCCTGGTTCCGCGTCGCCGAGGGCGGTTTCGACGGCCTGATGGCCGCGCCGGCCCAGCCGGAAGCCTGAGCGTTTCCGTCCTGCCTGCGGCTCCGGCGATATACTGTTTGCCGATATGCCCCTTGCGCAAGGCGCTCGCATTGCCCGCAAGCGGAAGCCTTTGCTGCCGCGGCGCGTTCCGGCCCGGCAGCGCACGCGGACCAGGGGGGCTGTAGTTTTTCGCCGCGCTGCGCGCGGCGCCAGTCTGGAACCCCATGCGCACACGCATCAAGATTTGCGGCTTGACCCGCGAGCAGGACATCGACGCGGCCGTCTCGGCGGGCGTGGATGCCATCGGCTTTGTCTTCTATCCCAAGAGCAAGCGTTGCCTGACGCCCGCGCGCGCGGCCCAGCTGCGCCGCCGCGTGCCCGCCTTCGTCGACGTGGTGGCGCTGTTCGTCAACCCCGCTGATGACGAGGTGCGCGCCGTGCTGGATCAGGTCGGCCCCGAGCTGCTGCAGTTCCACGGCGACGAAACGCCGCAGCAATGCGCACACCACGGCCAGCGCTTCCTGCGCGCGTTCCGCGTCGGCGCGCCCGGGCTGGACACGGCCGCCGGACTGGCCGCGCAATGCCGCGCCTACGGCGAAGCCGCGGGCTGGCTGTTCGACAGCTACAGCACGGGCTATGGCGGCAGCGGCCTGGCCTTCGATCACGCATTGCTCGACGAAGTGCGCGCCGATCCCTTGTCGCGTCCGCTCATCCTGTCGGGCGGCCTGAAGCCGGAAAACGTGGGCCAGGCGGTGCGCTTGCTGCGGCCGTGGGCGGTCGATGTGAGCAGCGGCGTCGAGGTCGAGCAAGGAATAAAAAGTTCTGATAGAATCTCGGTCTTCGTTGCAGCAACGCAAGAAGCTGACGCGAAATGAAGAGAGTGAATAAATAAGTGCAAGCCAGTGTGGCTGCTGAGTTTGGAAGCCCGAATCATGTGATTCAAGGCTTTTTCGAGCAAAGCGACAAAGCAGCGCGGCGAAATGAACCAAGCAAAAAATCTGAAACGACGATTTGCATGATTCAAAAAAGCACTATATAATTCTCCTTCTTTGCAGGCGGTTAGCTCAGCTGGTTAGAGCGCCACGTTGACATCGTGGAGGTCGTTGGTTCGATTCCAATACCGCCTACCAAATTCCTGCAAAGTGCTGTGAAGCACGGCAAAGAAAAAGCCGCCCAGTCCATGACTCGGCGGCTTTTTTGTTTTCCGCCCGCTGTCTGGGGCTCTGAGATGGGCAAGGCAAATGGCGTTCGGGCCTATGCGGCGCAAGGCAAAAATATAATCAGCGCGCGCCGACGCAACCCAAGGCCAATACGGCCGGTAACCGGCGCTAGGGCCTTGTTTCAAGGAACGGAAATACACTTCGCCCACCTTGAACTCTGCGTGTATGACATGAAAATTCTCTGTGGCCTGATCGTGATGGCTTCCTTGCTTGCGGGCTGTGCCGTGTACACCCCGGACGGCGCGGTGATCGTTGACCCGCATCGTGGCGGCGGTGGTGGTGGCGGGTTCTGTCCGCCGGGGCAGGCAAAGAAGGGAAATTGTTGATTCGGAACGGCGGATTGCCGTTGAAAAGGGCGCTCCAGGCACGGGGCGCCTTTTTCTTGTGTGGGTCCGGCCAGGTTTGGGCAAGCCTAGAAGCCAGGGTGGTTGAAATCGGCATCGTCTTTTGTTTCGTGCGGGCGCGGGACCATCGCGTCAGGCTGGAACCAATATGACGACGGGCGTCACCCCGCTGGACTTCGCTGACGAGATGTCGCCCGAGCTGAGGGCGGTGGTGCTACCGTTTGTCCTGGTGCCGGCGCTCAATACCGGGCAGCAAGTGTCCCTGTCCGTCGCGGCCATGGGTGCATAGAACCGGACCTTCCGACATGGCGCCGTCTATCTTGATTCGGCCCTCGCGGGGCCTCTCGCATCGGATGGCTCGGGCCTTGTCAAATGCCAGTCCGGCAGGCGACTATCTGCGCCCGTCCAACCGCTGATTCCGAAGAGCATCATGTCCCGCCTGTGCCTCTTTCCATATTCCACATACGCATTCGCATTCGCCGTCCTCCTGCTGGCGAGCGCCGCGCATGGTGCAAGCGGCGATCCCGCGCCACGGGCCGTGGACGTGGAGGCGGGCGGCGCTTCCCGCTCGATCCTGCTCGCGGGCGAGACCGCCGGAGACCATGCGCGTCCGCTGATCCTGGCCCTGCACGGCGGCGGATCCAACGCGCGCGCCTTCGCCGCCGAAACCGGCCTGGCCGCGGCGGCGGCCGAGCGGGGCTTCGTGGTGGCTTTCCTGGAAGGCTCCGGCACGACGCCCGGCGCGCGGACGTTCAATTCGGGAGCGTGTTGCGGTCATGCCCAGGCCAACCAGATAGATGACGTGGATTACGCGCGCCGCGTCGTCGCCACGCTCGCGGCGCAAGGGCTGGCGGATCCGGCCCGGGTCTCCGCGGTCGGATTCTCGAATGGCGGCATGATGGCTTACCGGCTGGCGGCTCAGGCTCCCGAGCTGGTGGCGGGCGTTGCCGTGGTGTCTGGCACGCTGGACATCGATCCCGCGCTGGCGCGCGTCGCCAAGCCCGTCCTGCACATCCACGGGACCGCCGATCCTTATGTTCCCTATGCCGGCGGCGTAGGCGCCAAGGCGACGACGGCCAAGCCGCGCCTGGCCGTCGAGGCCGCGCTGGAGACCTGGGCGCGGCTGGGTTGCGGGAGCGCGCCGCGTCCCGCCGCGCGTCGCACGGAAAGCCAGCCCGATGCGGCGGGCGACGGCACTCGCGTCGAGCGTCGCGAATACGGTTGCGCGGGCGCGCCGCCGGCCGTGCTGTATGTCATCGACGGCGGCGGCCATGCATGGCCCTCGGGGCGCGGGCCCGCCGATCCCGAAAGCGGCACGCGTTCGCGCAACCTGGATGCCACGGCGGCGGCCGTTTCCTTTTTCAGCGCGCTGGCCGCACCGGCATCGGGCGGCTCCCGCTGAGGCGTGTCCGGTGCTTGGCGGCAAATGGGGTCGCAGGCTTTGCACCCGCACCCGCACCCGCACCCGCATTGCGGTCGTGTGCGCGCCCGGTCGCTTAGCTTCGCGTAAGGTTTCGCTGCTACCGTGATTCCAGCGCCGTTGTCTCGCGTGAGGCGGCGCCCATTGTCATCACCCGTTTGCAAGAGTGTTGCAATGCCGAGCCGTATTGTCGAACGCAACCACCACGGGAGATGCGCCATGATCGATGGACTCTGGCTGCTTCAATGGAGCATAGAAGGCACGGAACGCAGCGGCGTCATCGTGGTGAACGAGGGCCGGGCGCTGGGCGGCAACGCCGGCTTCATCTGTACGGGCATGCTGAGCGCGACCGGCGAGAACGTCATCGGCCAGCTGCACATCCGGCAGGTCAATCAGGCGCTGCCGCCGATCCTGCCCGGGCTGACCGATTACCGGCTGAGGATCGTCGGCATGCTGCACGGCGACCGCATCGACATCGCGGGCGACATTCCGGATCGTCCGGAATTGACCGTGCGGATCCAGGCAACCCGGCACGCCGTGTAGCGCCGGGCCGCGCCGATATCGGTCACTTGCATTCCATCGAATATCCGCAACGCAGCTGGTCCGGAATGTTCCTGCCTTCGGCGCCGTCGACCAGGCCGGCGGGCAGGTCCCAGGCGGTGAGTTCGCTGGGCGGGCCGTTGCCTTGGGCGCGCGCATAGATCCACAGCTTGTCGCCTTTCCATGAGAAGGCCATGGCGCTGACGGCATGGCTGTCGGACACGCGCAGGTTGAGCGCGATCTGTCCGCTTTTCATGTCGATCACAGTCACCGCCGATTCGCCGCCGCTGATAGCCAGCAGGCGGCCGTGCGCGCTGCGCGCCACGCTGGACGTGTAGTACGCGGCGGGCGTGGCCAGATCGAAGCGGGGCAGGCCGGTGGCCGGATCGATGACGCGGAATACCTGGGCGCCTTCGGCATCGGTCGCGGGCGCCAGCGCCCAGCCGCCGGCATGGCTGCCGAAGAAGAGCTTGCCGGTCGATGTCTTGATGCTGCGGCTGACGCGGGCCGTGTCAGGGTCGATGCCGTAGCCGTCGCGATCGGAGGCCCAGAACAGGCCGTCGCCGAAATGGATGGCCGCGCTATGGCTCCAGGGCAGGGCGTGTTCCACCGCGTCGCTGGCCGCGCGGCGCGGCTCCGCGTTCCATGTGTGCTGGCTCCAGCGGCCTTGCGGCGTCAGGGCGTATAGCTGGTCGTCCTGGCGCAGGGCGACGCCGCCGCCGGCGCGGATGGTCCAGTTGTTGATGCGCCAGGCTTGCATGCCCGGGGCGGGCGCGTAGGCTACCGGCTTGCCGCCGGGCCGCCAGGCCTGCAGGCGGGGCGCGCCGTGCTCGTCCGTGGCCAGGCTCCAGACCTGGCCGTCCGGATCGATCTTCAGGCCGCGCGCGCCGTTCAATCCGCTGACGGTCTGCCGCTGCACGCCATCGCCTTGCGACACATAGCGATGCGCCGCGGCTCCCGAGGCCAGCAGGCTGCCGTCCGGCAGGGCGAGCAGACGCCAGTCGTCGTTGTCGTAGCGGCGCAGCTCGGCTTCGTCGGCGGGCAGGGCAATGCCGGGCAGGCTGATTGGCGTCAGCGCGGAAGCCTGGAGGGTCGACGGGGCCGGCTGGGGCCGGCCGCGCGCGTAGGCGTCGAAATAGGCTTGCATGACGTGGCCGGCGCTGGCCGGAGCCAGGGCCTGCATGCGCGAGGCCAGTGCGTCCAGATAGCGTTCCAGCGCCGGGTCCAGGTGTTCGGCGGCGTGGGTGTTGCGCTCGATGTGCGGATCCGGGAAGCAGGTCACGCCGACCATGCAGCTCATCAGCTTGAACTGCCGCGTGACGGTGGCGGCGGTGCCGCCGTACCAGACCAGGGTCAGCGGCGGGGGGTCCACCAGCGACGAGAGGTCCATGACCGTGCCGTAGTCGATCTGCTGCGCGCGC
>NZ_JAGTJY010000105.1:0-21686 GCF_018195695.1 Achromobacter sp. Marseille-Q0513
ACCGAGACCACCGGCGGCGGCGTGGGGATGGAGCCAGCGGGATCCGCTGGCGCGGCGCCAGGCGCCTGGCCCGAGCCCTGCGCGGACGCAACGGGCGGCGCTACCTGCGGCTCGCTTACCTGGGGCTGGAACGGCGTGTTGCGTTCCGGCACCTTGATGGGGATGTTGTCCGCAACCGGAACCGGCTGGGAATCGAGCACCATGGGCAGCACGATGACGGCCGCCAGGACCAGCGCGATCGCGCCTGCCAGCCTGCGCCGCGCGCGGCCGCGCAACTCCGCCGCCTGCACTTCGCTGGGCACGGCCGCCCGTTTGGAGGACTGCGCCTGGTCGGCAGGATCTTTGCGTTTGAAAAAACCCATGGAAGAGAATTCCTTGCGGCGCCTTTCGGCGGACGACGCGGCGGCTTGCCGCCACCTTGCCGATGAACCGAATCTAGCCCCGATTGCCCGCGCTCTTGCCTATGCCTTGCGACCCAGGGCCTGCAAAACCGAGGCCACGGTGAGAAACGACCCGAACACCACGATTCTATCATTCTCGGCAGCCCGTTCGCGCGCCGCGGCGAAGGCGGCGGCGGGATCGGCGTAGGCCTGCACGCTGGGGGTTTCACCGCCCGCGGGCGCGGCCGGCAGGGCCTGGCCGGCCTGCCGCGCCAGGTCTTCGCCGCTGGCGCCGCGCGGGCCCGGCAGGCCGGCGCAATACCAATGGTCGACGCGCGAGCCCAGCTTGGCGACGACGCCCGCCAGGTCCTTGTCGTTCAGCATGCCGAAGACCGCGTGGGTGTACGGATGGAAACCCATGTTGTCCAGGTTCTGCGCCAGCACCGCGGCGGCGTGGGGATTGTGCGCCACGTCCAGGATGACGGCGGGCTGGCCGGGCAGGATCTGGAAACGGCCGGGCAGCGAAGCCTGCAGCAGCCCCATGCGCACGGCCTGCTGCGGCACGGGCAGCAAATCGCGCACCGATTCCAGCGCGGCCAGCGCCGCCGAGGCGTTGAGCAGCTGGTTGGCGCCGCGCAGCGCGGGATAGGCCAGCGCGCTGCGGCGCTGTTCGCGCCCGCCGTAGGCCCATTGCTGGCGATCGCCCGAGTAATTGAAATCGCGGCTGAACAGCCACAGGTCGGCGCCGATGGCGGCGGCATGGTCCAGCAGCGACTGCGGCGGCGACGGATCGCTGCAGATGGCGGGCTTGCCCGAGCGATAGATATGCGCCTTCTCGAAGCCGATCTTCTCGCGCGTGTCGCCCAGCCAGTCCATGTGATCCAGGTCCACGCTGGTGACGATCGAACAGTCAGCGTCGACGATGTTGACCGCGTCCAGCCGGCCACCCAGGCCGACTTCCAGCACCACGGCGTCCAGGCGCGATTGCGAGAACAGGCGCAGGATGGCCAGGGTAGTGAACTCGAAATAGGTCAGCGAGGTGTCGCCCCGGGCGGCTTCAACCGCCTGGAACTGCTCGATCAGCGCCTCGTCGGTGGCAATCTGGCCGTTGACGCGGGCACGCTCGTTGAAATCGATGAGATGGGGCGAGGTGTACAGCCCGACCTTGTAGCCCGCGGCCAGCAGGATGGCCTCCAGCATGGCGCAGGTGGATCCCTTGCCGTTGGTGCCGCCGACCACGAACTTGACGCCGGACAGTGCCAGCCCCAGCCGATCGGCCACTTCGCGCACCCGCTCCAGGCCCATGTCGATGGCCGTGGCATGGATGGATTCCAGATAGCGCAGCCAGTCGGACAGGGTGGCGGCGGGCGCGGGCTTTTGGACAGGAGACATGGACGGACGGCAGAGAGGAACGCAACACGCGATTCTATCAGCGCGGGACCGGCGTTTTCCCTAATCCCCCCTTGGACGGCCAGGAATCGCATGCAAAATTCCTTGCCGATATTTTTCTCATACATGAAAATAAATTCATGGATGAGAATTTCATGGAGCATACATGAGTCTGGATACGACAGCGAAACCCACCCCCGCCTGGCTGGTCCGCGAGGCCGACGTGCCCGGCTACCACCCAGCCAACCACACCGGCACGCTCAACCGGCGCCTGATCGGCCCGGACACCGTCGGCTCGCGCCACGTGGAAGTGCTGCTGGGCGTGATCGAAAAGGGCAAGGGCGCCCTGCCGCATGCGCATCCCAGCATCGAACAGGTCTGCTACCTGCTGTCCGGCACCGCGCGGGCGCAGGTGGCGGACGAATGGGCCGACATGGCGGCGGGCGACTGCTGCTATTTCCCGCCGGACGTGCCGCACGTCTTCACCGTGACCAGCGACCAGCCCGCCCGGCTGCTGGTGATCTACACCCCACCCTATGAAGAATCGCCGGACCGCGTGATACGCGGCTTCCCGACGCCCCCCGCCGCCTGACGCGGCGCCCCGCCGGCCGTGGCGACCGCAGAAGCCGCCCGCGCCATTCCACCAAGGAGACAAGCCATGAAACCATCGCGCCTGCTGGGCGCCGCGCTGCTTGCCGGCGCGGCCCTGCTGCCCGCGGCCGCGGTCCGCGCCGCGGACTATCCCGCCAAACCCATCACGCTGATCGTGCCCTTCCCCGCCGGTTCCGGCACCGACGCGGTCGGGCGCATCTTCGGCAACGAACTCTCGTCCATCCTGGGCCAGCAGGTCATCGTCGAGAACAAGCCCGGCGCCAACGCCACCATCGCCGCCAGCCTGGTGGCGCGCGCCCGTCCCGACGGCTACACGATTTTCGTCACCACCAATACCTCGCACTCGGCGGCGCCCTGGCTGATGAAGAACGTGCCCTACGACCCGGTGAAGGACTTCACCCCCATCGCGCGCGGCGGCAACCTGCCCTTCATCCTGGTCGCCAACCCCAAGCGGCCCTGGAAGACGGTCGCCGACCTGGTCGCCGACGCGCGCCAGCGCCCCGGGCGCATCACCTACGCCAGCGGCAACAGCACCGGCATCGTGGCCGGCGCCACGCTGGCCCGCCGCGCCAATATCGACATCCTGCACGTGCCCTATAAAGGCACGCCGCAAGGCCTGACCGACGTGGTCGGCGGACAGGTGGACTTCATGTTCACCGACCTGGCCTCCGGCCTGCCCTTCGTGCAGTCCGGCCAGCTGCGCGCGCTGGCGGTGTCCACCGCGCAGCGCAGCGCCATCGTCCCCGACCTGCCTTCCATGGCCGAATCCGGCGTGCCGGATTTCGACCTGAACTCATGGAACGGTTACTTCGGCCCGGCCGGACTGCCGCCCGAGGTCGTCGCCCGGCTCAACGCGGCGATCAACCAGGTCGTCGCCAAACCCGAGACCCGCCAGCGCCTGGCCGCGCTGGGCTTCGACGCGTTCTCGGGCACGCCGCAGGACTTCGCCCGCTTCGTGGGCGAGCAGCGCGATCTCTGGGGCAAGCTGATCCGCGACGCCGGGATCGAGCAGCAATGAGCCCGCAACCCGGCTTTCCCGCCACCGGCCCGCTGGCCGGCGTGCGCATCCTGGATCTCAGCTCGGTCGTCATGGGCCCCTACGCCACCCAGGTGCTGGGCGACCTGGGCGCGGACGTGGTCAAGGTCGAATCGCCCGCCGGCGACAACCTGCGCGCGGTCGGCCCCATGCGCAATCCCGGCATGGGTCATCTGCACCTGCACCTGAACCGCAACAAGCGCTCGATCGCGCTGGACTTGAAGACGCCCGAGGGCCGCGAGGCCTGCCTTCGGCTGGCCGAGGGCTGCGACGCCCTGCTCTACAACATCCGCCCCCAGGCCATGGCCCGGCTGGGCCTGTCCTATGAAGCGGTGGCTGCACGCAATCCGCGCATCGTCTACCTGGGCGCCTATGGATTCAGCGAGCAGGGCCCCTACGCCGGACGGCCCGCCTACGACGACCTGATCCAGGGACAGACCGGCATCGCGGCGCTGTACGCGCAGCAGAGCGGCGACGTGCCGCGCTACGCGCCACTGACCCTGGCGGATCGCGCCGTCGGACTGCATGCCGCCATCGCGCTGGTGTCGGCCGTGCTGCATGCCCGCGCCAGCGGACGCGGGCAGCAGGTCGAGATTCCCATGTTCGAGGGCATGGCGCACATGACGCTGGGCGACCACCTGGGCGGCGCGACGTTCGATCCGCCGCTGGGCCCGGTCGGCTACGCCAGGCTGCTCGCGCCGCACCGCCGCCCCTACGCCACGGCCGACGGCTACCTGTGCCTGCTGATCTACAACGACAAGCACTGGCACAACTTCTTCGCCCTGATCGGCCGGCCGGAACTGGCCGACGATCCGCGCTTTCGCGGCCACGGCGCGCGCGCCGCGCACATCGGCGAGGTCTACGCCTTCGTCGCCGATGTCGTCCGCCAGCGCGCCACGGACGACTGGCTGGCCGACCTGGCGCGCGCCGACATTCCGGCGGCCCGCCTGCATGCCATCGAAGACCTGCTGGATGACGAGCACCTGGCCGCCACCGGCTTCATCCGCGAACAGGACCACCCCACCGAGGGCCGCCTGCGCACGCCCGCGCCGCTGGGCCGCTACGCCGGCACGCCCACCGCCATCCGCCGCCCGGCCCCCGCGCTGGGCCAGCACAGCCGCGAACTGCTGGCGGAGGCCGGTTACGACGACGCCGCCATCGACGCCCTGTTCGCGCGCGGCGCAGCCCGCTCTACCGACTCCCCGGAACCCACAGGAAAGCCAGATGGACTTTGAATTCACGCCCGACCAGGAGGCGCTGCGCGCCGCCGTCTCCCGCATCTGTGAACGCTATCCAGACGAATACTGGCTGGAGCGCGACCGCGAAGGCGGCTTTCCCGAGCCGCTGCACGCCGACCTGGCCCGCGACGGCTGGCTCGGCATCGCCATGCCGCAGGAATACGGCGGCGCCGGCCTGGGCATGACCGAGGCCGCGCTGATGATGCAGACCATCGCCGCGTCCGGCGCGGGCTTTGCCGGCGCGTCGGCCGTCCACATGAACATCTTCGGACTGAATCCGGTGGTGGTGTTCGGTGACGACGCGCAACGCCGCCGCTGGCTGCCGCCCCTGATCGCCGGCCGTGAAAAGGCCTGCTTCGCCGTGACCGAGCCGGATGCCGGCCTGGACACGACCAAGCTGGGCACGCGGGCCGTGCGCCAGGGCGACGAGTACGTGGTCCACGGCCGCAAGATCTGGATCTCGACGGCCCAGGTGGCGCACAAGATGCTGCTGCTGGCGCGCACCACCCCGCTGTCGGAGGTGGACAAGCCCACCCAGGGCCTGTCGCTGTTCTATACGGACCTGGACCGGTCCAAGGTGGAAGTCCGGGAAATCGAGAAAATGGGCCGCAAGGCCGTGGACTCGAACATGCTGTTCATCGACGGGCTGCGCATCCCCGTGGCCGACCGGGTCGGCGAGGAAGGCCGCGGCTTCGAGTACATCCTGCACGGCCTGAACCCGGAACGCATCCTGATCGCGGCCGAGGCCGTGGGCATCGGCCGCGCCGCGCTGGAGCGCGCGGTGCGCTATGCCGGCGAGCGCGTGGTGTTCGGCCGTCCGATCGGCCAGAACCAGGGCGTGCAGCATCCGCTGGCCCAGGCCTGGATGCAGCTGGAAGCGGCCGACCTGATGGTGTTCAAGGCGGCCAGCCTGTACGACGCCGGCAAGCCCTGCGGCCCCGCCGCGAACTCGGCCAAGTACCTGGCCGCCGAAGCCGGCTACAACGCCTGCCAGACCGCCGTCATGACGCTGGGCGGCATGGGCTATGCCAAGGAGTACCACGTGGAACGGCTACTGCGCGAAAGCTTCATTCCGCGCATCGCGCCAGTCAGCCCGCAGCTGATCCTGTGCTTCATCGCCGAGAAGGTGCTGGGACTGCCCAAATCCTATTGAGCGCGTCGCGTGGCGCGACAGGACGGGCCGTCCGGCGGGGTTTGCGCTCGCTGCCGGCCGCCCTCAGGCCTGCCGCTCCAGCCCGGCGCAGGCCGAGCGCAGGATGCTGGCGTATTCCGCCTGCCTGGGTTCGATGCGGTAGATCGGCCCGCCGACCGAAATGGCGTAGTGCTCGCCCGACAGGGTCAGCGGCCAGGCGATCGCCCCCACATCCGCGATGGACTCGCCGTTGTTCATGAACCAGCCGCGCTGGCGCGACAGCCCGATATCCTCTTCCACCTGCGCCGGCGTCGTCAGCGTCCGCTCGTTGTAGCGGGTCATCTCCACGCCGGCCAGCATGGCCATGCGCGCCGGCCCGTCCAGCAGTGAAATCAACGCCTTGCCCAGGGAATTGGCGTGGATGCTCTTGAATTCGCCGGCGACGGGCGCGTAGCGGATGGTGTGCGGGGAATCCAGCACGTCCAGGTAGACCACCCGCGCGTCCTGGCTCAGCTTGGCGAAGACCACGGTTTCCCTGGTTGCGTCCCGTAATTCCACCAGGCTGGGATAAACCCGGTCCAGGACAGGATCGGCATGGGCGATGCGCTGCGCCATCGCCAGCAGGCGCCCCGTGGGGTAGTACCCCTGGCGCCGTCCGGTCTCATAGAGATAGCCCAGCCCGGTCAGCGTGCGGATCAGCGCCAGGCAGCTGGACACCGGCACATCGAGCAGCCGGGCGAGCTCCGACAGGGGCAAGGCGCGCTTCTCGCGGGCATAGGTTTCGATGATTTCGATGACGCGCAGCGCCGTCTTGACACTCATTGCCCTGTCCACAACCCTGGAACGTGAGAAATATCTTGTTTCAGATGGCGCTAAAGTTCGCCCCTGAGCGTGCCGTTATGGTAACTGAGAATTTCCTGATAACAGCGCGTTCCTCCGAGACGCCCGCACCGCCGCTGGAGTGATCATGGCCGTATCCCCCTTAGCCCCCGCCTCGTATGCCCCCGTGGCGGTAGCGCCTGCGCCCGTCGTCCCGGACCCATCCGTCACCGTTGCGCCTGCCGCCGCCTCAGCCCATAGCGGCGGCTCGGACAGCGCTACGTCCGAACAGTCGGATTCGCAGAAGCTGCCGCTGGAACGCGCACTCGACGAAATCAACGACCAGATGAAAGCCTGGTCCACCCAACTGCAGTTCGAGGTCGACCCCGACGTGCATCAGATCGTGGTGTCCGTGGTCGACTCCGAATCGGGCAAGGTCCTGCGGACCATCCCGAGCGAAGCTGTTATCAAGATCGCCAAAATGATCGTCAACATGCAGGGAAATGGCATCAAAACCTCGGTTTGATGCGCACCCAATATTTTTCAGAGAATGCCTTGAAGCCCGCGCGCGCGGACGGAAAGACCGAATTAAGCCAGCCTTATGCCCTTACCCGGCCGATCGCTGACCTCCAATCTTTGACAGAATCATATCGCTAGGAAGGAATCTCACATGGCCTCCATTACCAACCTTGGTTCGGTCTCCGGCCTGCCCCTGGAAAAGATCCTGACGGATCTGGCGGCAGCCAACGACAAGGACCTCCAGCGCTACACCACGCGAGCGACGAGCTATCAGGCGCGCATCAACGCCTACAGCCAGCTGCAAAGCGCGCTGGAAGCGGTGCAGAAGTCCGCCGCCACGCTGGGCAAGCCGGAGACCATGGCCGCCATGATGGGCAGCGTCACCGGCGGCAACGCCCTGACCGCCACCGTCGGCGACGGCGCCGTCGCGGGCCAGTACACGATCGAAGTGAAGAACCTGGCCGTCGCGCAGGGCCTGCGCTCCGGCGCCGTGGCCGACCGGACCGCCAAGAACGGCGACACCGGCACCTTCGAGATCGAGCTGACCGACGGCACCAAGCGCACCATCGATCTGAAGGGCGACACCTCGCTCAACGGCATCGTCAAGGCCATCAACGCCGACGACAAGGCGGGCGTGCGCGCTACTGTGCTGAACGATGGCAACGGCAACAACTACCTGATGCTGACCGCCAAGGACACCGGCGTGCAGGCCGCGGTGAAGAACATCACCGTCACCGGCGACCAGTCGCTCAAGAACATCCTGGGCTTCAGCACCGCCGGCGGCACCACCAGCGGCATGACCGAGACCAAGGCCAAGGACGCCGAACTCGTCATCAACGGCCTGCCGGTCAAGAGCGGCTCGAACAACGTGTCCAAGGTCATCGACGGCGTCACGCTGAACCTGACGGACACCACGCCGGACGGCAAGCCCATCCTGCTCAAGCTGGAAGCCGACGTCTCGGTCGCCACCAAGGCGGTGCAGGATTTCGTCAAGACCTACAACGCGCTGCAGACCACGATCAAGGGCCTGACCGCGTACAACCCCAAGGAACCGGACGACACCAAGAAGGCCAGCCCGCTGACCGGCGACGGCACCACCCGTTCGATCCAGTCCGCCGTTTCCAGCGTGCTGAGCGGCGCGCTGGGCTCGGGCAACGTCAAGTCGCTGGCCGACCTGGGCATCACCACCGATCCCCTGACGCGCCAGCTCAAGCTGGACAACGTCAAGCTGGACAAGGCGCTGAAGGAAAACCCGGCCGACGCGAGCACGCTGCTCAACGGCAAGGACGGCCTGGCCAAGAAGTTCGACGCCGCCGTCAAGGACGTGCTGGGCAGCAACGGCTCGCTCAAGAATCGCACCGACGGCCTGAACAAGACCATCACCGACCTCGGCAACCAGCAAGCCCGCGTCAAGCAAGCCAACGACGCGGAGCTGGCCGCCATGCGCACCCGCTTCATCGCGCTGGACAAGATGGTCGCCCAGATGAACTCCACCGGCGCCTACCTGACCCAACAGTTCGCGGCGATGAACAAATCGTCCAAGTAACCCGTAGAAGATGCACTGATGACTTACGCCGCCCGCCGCCCGACAGGCTCTCACTCTGTCCGCTCCTACGCCGATATCGGCCTGGAAACCCAGGTGATGAGCGCTACCCCCGAGCGGCTGATCACCCTGTTGTTCAACGGCGCCCGGGCGGCGATCGGGCAGGCTCGCATCCATCTGCAGGAAGGCCGGGTCGCGGAACGCGGCGCGGCGATCTCGAAAGCGATCAAGATTGTCGACGAAGGCTTGAAGACCGGGTTGAACATGGAGGCCGGCGGCGATGTCGCCGCCAATCTTTCCCGCCTCTATGACTACATCGTCCGCACACTGCTGACGGCGAACTTGAAGTCGGACACCGAGCAACTCGACATCGCAGACCGGCTGCTGGCCGATCTGGCCGAGGCTTGGCAGACATCCATCGACCAGCCGGCAGGCAGCGTGTCGCCGTGATGGCCCGCAAAACGAACCTAGCCAGCCAGCGCCCGCCCGAGATTTCCATGACGTCCCTTACCCATATCTCCTCCCCTATCCTGGAGCATTACCAGGAGATAGCCGTTATTACCGGCGAAATGCTTACCGCCGCCCAGGCTGGCGATTGGGACACGGCCATGGTGCACGGGCAGCAATACTGCGAGCTGGTGGAGCGCCTGCGGCACAGCGAGCCGTCCATGCCGCTGGACGACGCCGGCCGCGCGATGAAGTACGACCTGCTGGTCCGCATCCTGGAAAACGATGCGCTGACCCGCGACCTGGCGATTCCCCAACTGGCCCGCCTGGGCGAGCTGCTGGGCAGGATGAAGCGCCAGCAGACCCTGCTCTCGGCCTACGGCTACCAGGCGCCTGAAACATGAGCGTAGGTCCCGCCGCGCTGGGCAACGTCCTGGTGCAGCGGCTGGACGCCGTGCTCGGCACGACGATGTCCGCCGCCTCCGCCAATCAGGTTTCCGGCGCGCGCCCGGATGCGGTCAGCCAGCCCGGCAGCCTGGAAAAGCCCGGCCAGGCCGACGGCTCGCCGCGCGACCCCCGCCAGGGCGTCCAGACCGGCGGCGCGCGCGGTGAACGCGCCGCCATCGTCGACGCCAAGACCGCCGCCGCGCTGGCCCTGGCCGCGCGCGGCCTGGTCACCAGCAACGACACCACCGCTTCCGCGCCCACCACGCTGGGACGCACCGCCCGCGCGATTCTCTCGCTGCTGGCGCAGTACCCTGAAGCCGCGCCGCCCGTGCAAGGGCGCGCGCCGCTGTGGACGCCCGACGCATCGGCCGGCCGCCAGCCCGGCGCAGCGGCCGGGCAGCCCGCCGCACAGCCGGCACCCGGCGGCCAGCCCGCGGCGCCGCATGCCAACGCTCCCGCCGGACAGCCCCAGGCCACTGCCGCGAACAGCGCCGCCAATGTGGCGACGGTCCTGAACGCGATCGCCGGCGACCCCGCAGCCGCCGCCGGCAAGACGCCCGGCCAGGCCGGCGCCGCCGACGGCGCGCCACCCGTCCAGGACCCGGCCGCCGCCGCGCGCGCCGCGCTGGCCACGCAGGGTCCGGCCGCCCGCGCCCTGGGCCAGGCCCTGCGCGAAGCCCTGCAGACCAGCGGCCTGTTCTACGAATCACACCTGGCCGATCTGGCCTTCGGCCGCGCCAACCCGTCCGAATTGCGCAAGGAACCGCAGGCCGACCTCAAGCAGGCAGACGCCCAGCAGCAACAGCATGGCGCCGCCGCCACGCGCGCACGGGCCGAAGCGCCCGCCAGCCGCGGCGCCGGCGGCGCGGACGCGCCCGCGCCCGCTTCCGGCGGATCCAATGCGCCCACGCCCGGCGCGCCGATCAACGGCATCCACCAGGACCTGAACGCGCTGGTGCGCCAGCAGCTCGACGTGCTGGCCAACCAGGCGCTGGCCTGGCGCGGGGAAGCCTGGCCCGGCACGCCGATGGACTGGGAAGTGCAGCGCGACCCCTACGGCGGCGATCCCGAATCGGCCGTTCCGACCTGGGCCACCCGCCTCAAGCTCGACCTGCCCCGGCTGGGCCTGGTGGACGCGCGCCTGAACCTGGCCGGCGACCAGATCGTGCTGCAGCTGATCGCGCCGCACAGCGCCGCCCTGATCGACGAATCGTCCGACCAGCTGCGTTCGCGCCTGCTGGCCGCAGGCTTGACGCTGAGCCACATGACGGTCAACGTGGTCGACCCGCGCCCCATCATTCCGACTGATTTCTGATGGCAAACCCGCAACGCCCCGAGGACGGCTACGCCGCCTCGCCCAACGCAGGCCGCAACGCCGCCGTCGCCCTGTCCTACGATGAAGCGGACGGCGCGCCGCGCGTCGTCGCCAAGGGCTACGGCCAGCTCGCCGACACCATCGTCCGCACCGCCGAGGAAAACGGCCTGTACGTGCACGAGTCGCGCGAGCTCGTTGGCCTGCTGATGCAGGTGGACCTGGACGCGCATATTCCTCCCCAACTCTACGTTGCGGTGGCAGAATTGCTGGCCTGGCTGTATCGCCTGGAATCGCGCGAGCTTCCCGACGACGCCGCGCCGCCCGATCTCTCTATCTAAGGAATCTCCACCGTGTTGGACGCCAGCGATCCGGAATTCTTGCTCACCCGGCCGGAAGACATGCGTTCCGCGCTGTTCGAGCTCACCCACCCCGACAGCCACATCCTGGTGCGCGACGCCGCCGACCGCGAGATCGCCGTGCTCATCCTGGGGGCGGACAAGCACACGCGCCAGTTCTTCTGGCGGCCGCGCGACTATGCCGGCGCGGACTTCGAACAGTCCGACAGCATGGGCCTGCTCAGCGGCACCACCTTCCACTTCCACGCCACGGCCTATGGGGGCGTGCAGATCCGCTTCCGCGTGCAGCGGCCCGAAGTGATCCATTTCGACGACGGCAGCGCGGCCCTGATGTCGCCCTTCCCCGACCGCCTGGCGCGGATCCAGCGACGCAAGATGTTCCGCGCCTCGCTGATCGCCAGCGCCAGCCGCTGCCAGGCCACCTGGCTCCCCGAGACCCAGACCAAGCCGCTCGCCTTCACGGTGCGCGACATCTCGGTCGACGGCGTCGGCCTGCGCGTCGGCCTGGCCGCGCCCGAACTTCCCCAGCGCGGCGAGGTGCTGGAAGGCGTGCAGATGGATTTCGGCGACCTCGGCAGGCTGGTCGCCAACCTGGAAGTGCGCAACGTCTATCCGGTATCCGGGCAGCCCATGATCGTGCCCGGAGCAGACCCGGACGACCCCGCGCCGCGCCACGTGTCGCTGACGGGCGAGCCGCCGGTCAGCCACCTGGGCGCCATCTTCCTGAACCTGGACGCGCGCCAGGAGAACTGGCTGCAGCAGGTGGTCTGGCGCCTGGAAAAGGGCAATAGGGACTAGACCCCCCCCGAAGCGCTGCGCGCTTCCCCCCCAGGGGGGCGCAGCTGCGGACCGGCAAAGCCGGCTCCGCGCTGCCCCGGTCCTGGGGCGATTTGCTAATGCCGTGAGCCGTGTTTTTGGGGCGCAGCGTGTTTGGCGCACTGCCTGCGTCAGGGACATGCGACACATGACATAGGGAAAATCTGGCCTGGCGTAGTGTGCGCGCCAACGCCAAAGGGGCGCTCTGTAGCGCCCCTTCATGCTGCGTTTTCGTCTCGTGGCCTTAGACGGCCATCGACGAGATTTCCTTGTAGGCGGCGACCAGCTTGTTGCGCACCTGTATCGCCGTCGAGAAGCCGATGCTGGCCTTCTGCATATCGACCATCACGTCGTTGAGCGAGACGTCGGGCGCGCCAAGTTCGAAGGCCTTGGCCTGGGCGCTGGCCGCGTTCTGAGCAGCCGTGACGCGGCGGATCGAGCGTTGCAGCTCGGCGGCGAAACCGTCGGGCTGGGCCAGCGGCGCGGCGCCGACCGACAGGCCGGATTCCGCCTTGCTGACGACCTCGCGCATCTGGGACAGCATGCTTTCGATGCCGGACAAACCTGTTACCGCCATTGCCATGTTTCCTTGCAGGTGGGGCGTAATGCCGAATCTGCAGGCAGCGTAACCGGGATCGGCGCCCCTCATAGCCGACAAGAACCGCCAAAAAACCCGATATTTCCCCCAATCCGGCGCCGCTTACGGCGGGCTGGCGGCCGCCCTGTGTCCGGCCTTGCGCGGCCCCGGGCGACATAGGAGATAAGTAACGCCAAAAAACCGCTGTTTTCGACGATTGGGATTGCGCCCCCTGCGGCAATAATCCACGCTCACCCCAGACCAGAAGCACGTTGCATGTGTAATCTGCCCTACCCGAACATGAAGTCCTTTTCCCAGCTCCGCGCAGCCAGCGGGGGCCGCAAATGAATCAGCAGGCCACTCTGAGCTCGTCTTTGCTGGCGAAGTTCCCCGTGCTGGAAAAAGTCCGCGCGCTGCCCAAGCCCGTCCTGCTGGGCGCCGCGGCGGCCGTGGTCGCGCTGATCGTGGCCGCGGTCATGTGGAGCAGCGAGCCCAAGTACAAGGTCCTGTTCTCGAACCTGGAGGACCGCGACGGCGGCGCCATCGTGACGGCGCTGGGGCAGATGAACGTGCCCTACCGCTACAACGAGAACGGCACCGCCCTGCTGGTTCCGGCCGACCGCGTCTATGACGCCCGGCTGCAGTTGGCCTCGCAGGGACTGCCGCGCGGCGGCTCGGTCGGCTTCGAGCTGATGGACAACGCCCGTTTCGGCGCCAGCCAGTTCGCCGAACAGATCAACTACCAGCGCGGCCTGGAAGGCGAGCTGGCCCGTTCGATCGAATCCATGCACACCGTGCAGCACGCCCGCGTGCACCTGGCCATGCCGCGCCAGTCGCTGTTCGTGCGCGAGCGCCAGGCGCCCACCGCCTCGGTGCTGCTGAACCTGTATCCCGGCCGCAGCCTGAGCGATGCCCAGGTGTCCGCCATCTCCTGGCTGGTCGCTTCCAGCGTGCCGGAACTGACCGCCGAGAACGTCTCCGTCGTCGACCAGAACGGACGCCTGCTGTCGGCCCCGCTGGGCGAAGGCCGCGGCATGGACGCCGACCAGCTGCGCTTCGTGCGCGAGATGGAACAGCGCACCGTCGAACGCATCCTGACGATCCTGAATCCCCTGGTCGGCCCCGGCAACGTGCACGCCCAGGCCAGCGCCGAGATGGACTTCGCGCGCCGCGAGGAAACCTCCGAGGTCTACCGCCCCAACCAGGAACCCGGCCAGGGCGCGATCCGCAGCCAGCAGACCAGCGACGCCACCCAGCGCGGCGTCGGCCCGGCGCAGGGCGTGCCCGGCGCCCTGTCGAACCAGCCGCCCGGCAACGCCCAGGCGCCCATCACCAATCCGCAGCAGCCGCCGGCCCGTCCCGGCCAGACGCCGCAGCAGCAACAGCAGCAAGGCGCCCAGCAGCAGACCGGCGCGCAGGCCGCCTCCGCCAGCCTGAACGAGCGCCGCGACGCCACCACCAATTACGAAGTGGACCGCACCATCAGCCACGTCAAGCAGCCGGTCGGCGCGCTCAAGCGCCTGTCGGTGGCCGTGGTGGTGAACTACATCCGCGACAAGGACGGCGACCTCAAGCCGCTGCCGCCCGAGGAACTGAACAAGCTGACCAACCTGGTCCGCGAGGCCATGGGCTATTCCGAAGGCCGCGGCGACTCGCTCAACCTGGTCAACAGCCAGTTCAACGACGGTCCGCCCGCCCTGCCGATGTGGCGCGATCCGGAAATGATCGCCCTGTTCAAGACCATCATGGCCTGGCTGCTGGGCTTGATCGTGGCCTTCTGGCTGTACCGCAAGGTGCGTCGCCAGGTCACCGACTACCTGTACCCGCCGGTTGATCCGGAAGTGGCTGAATCCGAACGCATCGAAGCCCAGCGCGAGGCCCAGGAAACCGCCCGCGCCAAGGAAACCACGCGCTACGAGGACAACCTGGAACGCGCCCGCACGATGGCGAACAAGGATCCGCGTGCCGTCGCCATGGTCCTGCGCACCTGGATGAGCAAAGATGAAAAATGATTCCGCCAAACCCATGGACGGCATGACCCGCAGCGCCGTCCTGATGATGTCGCTGGGCGAGGACGCCGCGGCCGAGGTCTTCAAGTACCTGACCGCGCGCGAAGTCCAGCAGGTCGGCGCCGCGATGGCCAGCCTGAAGCAGGTCACGCGCAATGACGTGGCCGTCGTGCTGGAAGAGTTCCGCCAGGAAGCCGACCAGTTCATGGCCGTCACGCTGGGCTCGGACGACTACATCCGCACCGTGCTCACCAAGGCCCTGGGCAGCGACCGCGCCGCCGGCCTGATCGAGGACATCCTGGAAGCCGGCGAAGGCGGCAGCGGCATCGACGCGCTGAAC
Source organism: Achromobacter sp. Marseille-Q0513 (assembly GCF_018195695.1). Lineage (NCBI taxonomy): Bacteria > Pseudomonadati > Pseudomonadota > Betaproteobacteria > Burkholderiales > Alcaligenaceae > Achromobacter > Achromobacter sp. Marseille-Q0513. The sequence goes on from NZ_JAGTJY010000105.1 coordinate 14,976, forward strand.
TGGCTGGATCCGCACACCGTGGCCGAGCTGATCGGCGACGAGCACCCGCAGATCATCGCCACCATCCTGGTGCACCTGGAGCGCGACCGCGCCGCCGGCGTGCTGGCGCTCTTGACCGACCGCCTGCGCAACGATGTGATGCTGCGCATCGCCACCTTCGGCGGCGTGCAGCCGGCCGCGCTGTCCGAACTGACCGACGTGCTCAATTCGGTGCTGGCCGGCCAGGGCGCCAAGCGCAGCAAGATGGGCGGTGTGCGCACCGCGGCCGAGATCCTCAACATGATGAACTCGACCGAAGAGGAAACCGTGGTCGCCAGCCTGCGCGAGCGCGATGCCGACCTGGCGCAGAAGATCATCGACGAGATGTTCGTGTTCGACAACCTGCTCGACGTCGAGGACCGCGCCATCCAGCTCATCCTCAAGGAAATCGACAACGACACGCTCATGGTCGCGCTCAAGGGCGCCCAGGAAGAGCTGCGCGCCAAGTTCCTGCGCAACATGTCCAGCCGCGCCGCCGAGATGCTGCGCGAGGACCTGGAAGCGCAAGGCCCGATCCGCATGTCCAAGGTCGAGGCCGAGCAGAAGAAGATCCTGCAGATCGCCCGCCGCCTGGCCGAGAGCGGCCAGATCGTGCTGGGCAATTCGGGAGACGACGCGTATGTCTGACGCGGACAACGGCTCGACGACCCTGCTCTCGCGCAGCGCCGCATGGCGGCGCTGGCAGATGCTGTCGTTCGACGAGCCGCCGCCCGTCGAGGTCGCGCCCGAACCGGAACCCGATCCCGGTCCGGACCCCGAAGTCGTGCTGGCCCAGCTGCGCGCGCAAGCCGTGGCCGAAGGCCGCCAGGACGGCTACGGACAAGGCCACGCCGCCGGCCACGAAGCCGGCCGCGCCGAAGGCCGCGAAGTCGGCCATGCCGAGGGCCGCGAGGCCGGCTACGCCGAGGGCTTGGCCCTGGCGCGCGAACAGGGCGCCGAGGAAGCCGCCCGCCTGCACGCGCTGGCCGAATCCTGCGCCGCCTCGATCGGCGCGCTGGAAGAGCGCATGGGCCAAAGCCTGCTGACGCTGGCGCTGGACATCGCCCAGCAGGTGATCCGCAACACCCTGGCGGAGCAACCCGAAGCCGTCGTGCACGCCGTGCGCGAAGTGCTGCACATCAATCCCAGCGCCGGCGGCCAGATGCGGCTGTGGGCCAATCCGCAGGACATCGAACTGATCCGCCTGCACCTGGCCGACGAGCTGAAGGAAGGCCACTGGCGCGTCCTGGCCGACGAATCGGTCGTGCGCGGCGGCTGCCGCGCCGAAACGCCCTATGGCGACATCGACGCCACGCTGCAGACGCGCTGGCGCCGCGTGGCCGCCTCGCTGGGCCGCAACACGTCCTGGGAAGAAAGCGCCCAGGGAGCGGAGGCGACGCCATGAGCGCCCAGCCGGCCGTGCCGGTCATCGACCGCTGGCAGACCCAGCTGGAGATCGGCTCGATCCGCGCCGCCTCGACCGAGCCCTGGCTGGTCAGCGGCCGCATCACCCGCGCCACCGGCCTGGTGCTGCACGCCACCGGCCTGCGCCTGCCGGTGGGGGCCGCCGCCCGCATCGAAATCGCGCGCGGCCATGACCACTGGGCCGACGCCGAGGTCGTGGGCTTCGACGGCCACACACTGTACCTGATGCCGCAGGCCGACATTTCCGGCCTGCCGCCCGGCGCCCGCGTGGTGCCCGGCGAACCGCCCGTGCAGCGCCAGATTCCGCTGCCCAGCAAGGCCGAACTGAACGGCAACGCCAAGCCCCAGCTGGGCCGCCACCTGCCCGTGGGCAACGCCCTGCTCGGGCGCGTGCTGGACGGCGCCGGCCGCCCTTTGGATGGACTGGGTCCGCTGACCGGCGCCCAACTGGCGCCGCTGTCCGCCCAGCCGATCAATCCCCTGTCGCGCGCGCCGATCGACACGGTGCTGGACACCGGCGTGCGCGCGATCAACGGCCTGCTGACGGTTGGCCGAGGCCAGCGCATGGGCCTGTTCGCCGGCTCCGGCGTGGGCAAGAGCGTGCTGCTGGGCATGATGGCCCGCTACACCAAGGCCGACGTCATCGTCGTCGGGCTGATCGGCGAGCGCGGCCGCGAAGTGAAGGAATTCATCGAGCACAACCTGGGCCCCGAAGGCCTGGCGCGCTCGGTCGTGGTGGCCGCGCCGGCCGACGTGTCGGCCCTGCTGCGCCTGCAAGGCGCGGCCTATGCCACGCGCCTGGCCGAACACTTCCGCGACCAGGGCCTGGACGTGCTGCTGATCATGGACTCGCTGACCCGCTACGCCATGGCGCAGCGCGAGATCGCGCTGGCCATCGGCGAGCCGCCCGCCACCAAGGGCTATCCGCCCTCGGTCTTCGCCAAGCTGCCCAGCCTGGTGGAACGCACCGGCATGGGCGCGCCCGGCCCGAACGGCAAGGCCGGCTCGATCACCGCTTTCTATACCGTGCTGGCCGAAGGCGACGACCAGCAGGATCCGATCGCCGACTCGGCCCGCGCCATTCTCGACGGCCACGTCGTGCTGTCACGCCACCTGGCCGAAGCCGGCCACTACCCCGCGATCGACATCGAAGCGTCGATTTCCCGGGCCATGACGTCGCTGATCACGCCGCAGCAGTTCTCGGTCGTGCGCCGCTTCAAGCAGACGCTGTCGCGCTACCAGCGCAACCGCGACCTGATCGCCGTCGGCGCCTACGTGGCCGGCAACGATCCGCAGCTGGACGATGCCATCGCCCGTTACCCGCGCCTGGAAGCCTTCCTGCAACAGGATATCGGCGAGAACGTCGGCTACCAGGACGCGGTCAACCAATTGCAGGCCAGTTTCGAGTTGAGGGACACCTATGCCTAGCCAACTTCCCCTGGACATGCTGACCAATCTGGCCAAGGAGAGCACGGACGAAGCCGCGCGCCTGCTCGGCCGTCTCAGCGCCGAACGCACCAACGCCGAACGCCAGCTCGGCATGCTGCAGGACTACCGCCATGACTACCTGGAACGGCTGCAACAGGCCATGACCTCCGGCATGTCGGCCAGCGACTGCCACAATTACCAGCGCTTCATCGGCACGCTGGACGACGCCATCGCCCAGCAACAGGGCGTGCTGCAGCAGGCCGACGAGAACCTGAACAAGGGCCGGCTCTACTACCAGCAGGAAAAGCGCAAGCTCAATTCCTACGATGCGCTGGCGCAACGCGCGCAGCGCGCCGAAGCCGTCGCTGAATCGCGCCGCGAACAGCGCCTGAACGACGAATACTCAGCCCGCCTGGTCCAGCGCCAGACCGGCATGCATTAAGCGACATACCACAGGAAGCCCAAGATGAACGCTCCCCTGCCCCTGCCCGCCATCGCCCCGTCCGCGCCGGTTTCGCCGGCCGACGCCTTTGGCGCCAAGTCTTCCCAGTCCGACAACAAGGGCCCCAGCTTCTCCGAAGTGCTGGCCCAGCAGCGTCCGACTCAATCGAATGACGCCCGCCCGGCCGGCAACGGCGCCAAGGAACCCGCGCCCGGCAAGACCGGCGGCAGCGCGGAAGGCAATGCCGAGAACGCCGCGTCCGGCGCCATCGACGAGGCTGTCGAGAAGGCCGCCCAGGCCGAGGCCGGCGCGATGGCGGTCGCCGCCGCGCAGCAGCCCGTGCCGCAGGCCCTGCTGCCGCAGCAGGCGCTGGAGATCGCCGCCCAGGCCGCCGAGCAGGTGCAGAACGCCCGTGGCGCCGCGCAGGCCGCCGTGACCGCCGCCAGCGGCACCGCCGCCGTGCTGGTCAACGCGCTGAACGCCAACGAGGTCACGCCGACGCCGCGCGCGCCCGTGCCGCTGACGGCGCAACAGGCTCAGGCCGCCGCCGCCCGCGATGCCCGCGACGCGGAACTCGCCGTGCCCGTGGTCACCGCCGCCGCCAAGCCCGGCAGCCAGTCCGCCGCCGTGACCGCCGACATCAAGACCATCGCGCCCGCCGCCGAGGCGCCGCGCCTGGTCGCCGACAACGCGCTGCCGCGCCCCGCGCCGCGCACCGCCGTCGAAGCCGCGCAAGCGTCCCAGGCCGGGGCTCAACAGCCCGCTCGCCACGAAGAAGAATCCGCGCCGCAGCCGGCCGCTACGCAGACGTTCCAGCTGCCGCAGCACGCCGCCGGCGCGCAGGACCATCTGGCGCAATCGCTGGCCGTCGCGGCCCAGCGCCAGCAGCCCCTGCCCGTGTTCAACCCCGCCGGCATCGGTCAGCCGCCGGTCGCCCTGCAGGTCGCCACCCCGGTCGGCGCCACCCACTGGGGCACGGACCTGGGCCAGCAACTGGTCGTGATGAGCAACAGCGCGCGCCACGGCGTGCAGACCGCCGAGCTGCGCCTGGATCCGCCGGACCTGGGCCCGCTGCGCGTCAGCCTGAACCTGGCCGACGGCGTGGCCAGCGCCTCTTTCGTGTCGGCGCACGCCTCCGTGCGCCAGGCCATTGAAACCGCCCTGCCGCAATTGCAGCAGGCGCTGGCGCAGGCCGGCATCTCGCTGGGCCAGACCAGCGTGGGCGAGCAGGCCGCCCAGCAGCAGTTCGCCCAGAACCAGGGCGGCGGTTCGCAGCGCCAGGGCAGCGGCCTGACGGGCGGCGCGGGCGACGTGGTGGCCGATGCCTCGCGTCCCGCGGCGGCCTCGCCCCGCAACGCCAACGCGCTGGTCGACACCTTCGCGTAATCCCGGCTGGCGCGCGGCCCCGCCGGGGCCGCGCGCAGTGCAGCAATAGCTTGAGATACGCGGCTTTCGCCCTGTTTTTCGCTCCCAAACCGGCGCGCGATTTCGGGCAGAATGCTTTCATCCACTGAGAGTCCGTTTTCATTAGCGGCAAACACGCATCGACACCAAGATGGCGACTTCAAAACCTTCCACCATGCCGGCGCGCGGCACGCTTCCCTCCCGCTCTGGCGGCCTGGGCCGCATCCTCCGTCCCGTGCTCGGTGTCCTGGTCCTGCTGCTGGTCGCGGCGGCCAGCGCCGGCGCGACCTGGTTCATCACGCAACGCATGCAGCCGCCGCCCAATGGCGCCAACGTGTCGCTCGCCGTCGGCCAGAATCCGGGCCAGGTTGGCGCACCCGGCACGCCGGGCGCACCTGGCGCGCCGGGCCAGCCCCCGCAGCCGCCCACCTTCGTCGCCCCGCCGACCACGCCGGTCGCCGTGCCCGCGCCGATCTTCGTGCCCATCGAGGCGTTCACGGTCACGCTGCAGAACGCCGACACCGAGCGCATCATGCACGTGGGCCTGACGCTGCGCGTCAACGACGAGCAGACCCGCACCCGCCTGGAAAAGTACATGCCCGAGGTCCGCAGCCGCATCCTCATGGTGCTGTCGTCGCAGTCGCCGACCGCCGTGCAGACCTCGCAAGGCAAGACCGACATGGCCAACGCGATCAAGCAGGCCGTCAACCGTCCGTTCTCGCCGCTGCCTGACGGCCAGTACGTCACCGACGTGCTGTTCACGGCGTTCGTGGTGCAATAAGCATGGCCTACGAGGCGTTTCTTTCGCAGGATGAAGTCGATGCGCTGCTGGCCGGCGTAACCGGCGAGAGCGACAGCAAAAAGGAAACCGCGGGCGCCATCGACGGCGCGCGGGCCTATGACCTGAGTTCTCCGGACCGGGTCGTGCGCCGCCGCATGCAGACGCTGGAGCTGATCAACGAGCGTTTCGCTCGCCAGATGCGCCACGTGCTGCTGAACTTCATGCGCCGCAGCGCGGACATCACCGTCGGCTCGATCAAGATCCAGAAGTACGCGGACTTCGAGCGCAACCTGCCCGTGCCCAGCAATCTGAACATGATTCAGATGAAGCCGCTGCGCGGCACCGCGCTCTTCACCTATGACCCGAACCTGGTGTTCCTGGTCATCGACAGCCTGTTCGGCGGCGATGGCCGCTACCACACGCGCGTCGAGGGCCGTGACTTCACCACCACCGAACAGCGCATCATCCAGCGCCTGCTCAACCTGACGCTGGAAAGCTACGGCAAGTCCTGGGATCCGGTCTATCCGATCGAGTTCGAGTACGTGCGCTCGGAGATGCACACCAAGTTCGCCAGCATCACCGGCAGCAACGAAGTCGTGGTCGTGAGCTCGTTCCATATCGAGTTCGGCGCCACCGGCGGCGATCTGAACATCTGCCTGCCCTATTCCATGATCGAGCCGGTGCGCGACCTGTTGACGCGCCCGCTGCAGGAAACCGCGCTGGAGGAAGTGGACCAGCGCTGGGCCCAGCAGCTGTCGCGCCAGGTGCGCAGCGCCGACATCGACGTGGTCGCCGAATTCGCCCGCATTCCGTCCAGCATCCGCGAGCTGATGCGCCTGAAGGTGGGCGATGTGCTTCCGGTGGACGTGCCCCAGACCATCATCGCCAGCGTCGACGGCGTGCCGCTGATGGAATGCGGCTACGGCGTCTTCAACGGCCAGTACGCCCTGCGCGTGCACAACATGTTTACTCACGATTCCGATTCAAACGAGGCCCCCGACCATGACTGACAAGAACGAGCCCGGCACTGGCTCGTCCCCGGCCGACGACTGGGCCGACGCGCTCGCCGAACAATCCCGCGCCAATCCGCCCACCCAGGCCGACGGCCTGAAGCCGCAGGAACCGCAGGACGATTGGGCCGCCGCCATGGCCGAACAGACCGCCGCGGCGCCCGCCGCCGCTGCCGCCCCTGCGCCCGCGCCGGCCCCCGCTC
>NZ_JAGTJY010000106.1:0-21656 GCF_018195695.1 Achromobacter sp. Marseille-Q0513
GTTGCAACACAAGGCCATGGTCAACGCGCCCGCGCCCTCGGGCGAGACGCCGCTGATGATGGCCGCGCTGTCGGGCAGCAAGCCCATGGTCGAGCTGCTGCTCAAGGCGGGCGCCGACGTCCCCACGCGCGATACCAAGGGGCAGAACGCGGCCGACTGGGCCACCACCGGCAAGTCGACCAAGCTGGCCGCCGAGCTGCGCGAGCTGATCGCGCGCCAGGATCGGGACAAGCAGGCGCGGCGCGCGGCCGCGCCGGCGGAGATCGAGCCGGCGGGCGAGGGCGAGGCGCAGCAGGGCATGGCGCCCGGCCTAGGCGGGCAGACCGCGCAGCCGGTTCCCGCGACGGATGCGCCGCCGGTGCTGGCGCCGGCCGGGCAGGCGCAGCAGCCCGTCGCACCCGATGGAGCGAGCGCGCCGGCGGTGCGCGGCGTGTCCGGCGTCCAGTTGAACAGCTACGAGTAAAAGGCGTGTCCCGGCCCGGGCGCTGGGCATGCCGGCGCCGAACCGTCAGATGACGTAGTTCTTGTAGCGCTCGATATAGTCGCGCGCGCTGGCGTTCAGTTCGCGCACGCAGCGCTCGGCCTCGTCGGCGTCGCCGCGCACCATCGCGTCCAGCAGGGCGCGGTATTGCTTGATTCCCATTTCCGAACGGCCCGGCAGCAGGGCCACGCGCCGCATCGACACGCGGGTGCGGTCATAGATGCGCTCGATCATGTCGCTCAGGATGGGGTTGCGCGCCAGTTCCTTGATGTGATTGCGGAACTGCTCGATCGTGGCCACATGCGCCTCGATGTCGCCGTTCTTCAGGCTCTGTTCGAACGGCTCGCCCAGCAGGGCCTGCATGGCTTCCCAATCGGCGGGCTCGGCATTGGCGATGGCCAGCCGCACCGCGAGCCCGTCCAGCGCTTCGCGCACCTGGTAGAGACGGTACGTGGTTTCCATGTCCACCAGCGCCACCACGGCGCCCTTGTTCGGCACGCGTTCCACCAGCGCGCGGTCTTCCAGCGTGGCCAGCACCTCGCGCGCCTTGGCGCGGGGGATGTCGTAGGCCTGCGCCAGGTCTTCTTCGGGCACCCGCGTGCCGGGCAGCAGGGCTTGCGAGGCGATGCGCTCGCGCAGATCCAGAATGACGTCGCGGGTGGAAGCCGGCTTGCGTTTTTCTTCGGTGGCAGCGGGCGTGGCGCGTTTCTCGGGCATGTGGGCACCTGGTTTCAAGTCGCGGGAAAGCATAGCACTATTTTGAACTCAAGATTGTGCACAATTTAAAATGCATAGTTGTAATCTAGTATTGACACAATAAATAGCACAAGAATATAGTGGTCTCGATCGTCGCTGCATCCACCCTTCCCAGGAGCCCAGGGCAATGACAGACGCCACGCAGTCCCCGCAACTTCCCGGCAGGCAGTGCCAGGCATTCCAGGCGCGGCGAGAGGCCGCCGTGGCCCTGGGGGTGGCCAACGGCCCGCCCGTGTTCGCCGAACGCGCGGCCGGCGCCACGCTGACCGACCTCGATGGCCATGATTTCATCGACTTCGCCGGCGGCATCGGCACGCTCAATGTCGGGCACGCGCACCCCGAGGTGGTGGCCGCCGTGCGCGCGCAGGCCGAGCGCTATTTGCATACCTGCTTCAACATCGTGATGTATCCCGGCTATATCGAGCTGGCCGAGGCGCTGATCGATCTGGTGCCGGGCGACTGGCCCAAGAAGGTCATGCTGCAGACCACCGGCGCGGAAGCCGTGGAAAACGCCATCAAGGTGGCGCGCCGCGCGACCGGCAGGCAGGCGGTGGTGGCGTTCGAGAACGCGTTCCATGGCCGCACCTACATGGCGCTGTCGCTGACCGCCAAGGCGCCGGCCTACAAGAGCGGCTTCGGTCCCTTCGCGAACGAGGTGTACCGGGCGCCGTTTCCCGTGCGCTATCGCTCCGGCCTGACCGACGAAGCCTGCGCGCGGGCCGCCTTTGAACAGTTCCGTCGCCTGGTCGAGTCCGAGATCACGCCGGGGCAGGTCGCGGCGGTGATCATCGAACCCATCCAGGGAGAGGGCGGTTTCCATGTGGCGCCACCGGCCTTTCTGCAGTCGCTGCGCGAATACTGCAGCCGGTACGGCATCGTGCTGATCGCCGATGAGATCCAATCGGGCTTTTGCCGCAGCGGCGAGTGGTTCGCCACCCAGCACGCCGGGGTGCAGGCCGATCTCTACACCCTGGCCAAGTCCATGGGCGCCGGCCTGCCGATCGCGGCGCTGGTCGGGCGCGCGGATCTGATGGACGCGCCCGCGGTGGGCGGACTGGGCGGAACCTATGGCGGCAATCCGCTGGCCTGCGCCGCGGCGTTGGCCGCGATCCAGGTCATGCGACGGGACGACTACGCGGCGCGGGCGCGGGATGTCGGCGGGCGCGTGCGCGCGCGCTTCGAAGCGTGGTCGCGGCGCTACGGCATTGTTGGCGACGTGCGCGGGCTGGGCGCCATGGTCGCGTTCGAGGTGGTGCGCGATCCAACGGGTCACGAGCCCGCCGGGGACCTGGCCGCGCATATCGTGCAGGCCGCGTACCAAGGCGGCTTGATCCTGGTGAAAGCGGGCTTTCACGGCAATGTGATCCGGTTCCTGGCGCCGCTGTGCATCGGCGCCGACGAGCTTGGGCGCGGCCTGGACATCCTGGAGCGCGCGGTCGCCCAGGCGCAGGACCTGGCCGACGCCCGCGCGGCGCGAGCCGCTTGAGGAGCCCGACATGCATACGCTGCTGAAACTGAAGAACGCCCGCAAGGTGGTGAGCCAGCTGGGGGCCGCGCGTCCGGGCATGGAAGTGCTGGTGCTGTCGGACTTGCACACCCATCACAACGTGGAGCCGCTGGCCATTGCCGTGGACGAGGCGGGTGCGTCGCTGAACCTGATGCAGATCGCGGGCTCGGCGCGCCATGGACGCCAGTTGTCGCCGGTGGTGGCCGAGGCCATGCAGGCCGCCGACCTGGTGATCGCGCTCACCCGGGCCAATGCCGCCCATACCGACGCGCGCCAGCGGGCGACCCGGGCCGGCGTGGGCGTGATCGTGCTGCCGGAATCGCACCAGCCCGATTTCTTCCTGGCCGAGGGTTGGGAAGCGGATTTCGACGCCTTGCGGCCGCAGATCGAAGGCCTGGCCGACGCATTGACCCGCGCCGACACGGCACGGGTCACGAGCGCGCTCGGCACCGACGTGCGCATGAGCATCGCCGGGCGGCGCGGCCGGGCGTTGCATGGCTTCGCCAACACCACGGATATCTCGGCGGGGTATTGCCTGGAGTCCAGCCTGGCGCCGGTGGAAGGCACGGCCGAAGGCATCATCGTCGTCAATGCCAGCATTCCGGGGGTTTCGCTGATTCGTGACGAACCCGTGCGCATCCGCCTGGAAAAAGGCATGGCCGTCGCCATCGAGGGCGGCGAGGTGGCGCGCCGGTTCCGCGACCTGCTCGCCAGTTTCAATGACCCGCTCGTGTACAACCTGGGTGAGCTGGGCGTGGGCATGAATCCCCGCTGCCAGCTGGACGGCACCATGCTGTCCGACGAATCCGTCTACGGTTCGATCCAGCTGGCGCTGGGCACCAGCGCCTATATCGGCGGCACCGTCAAGGCGGCGGCGCATTACGACACCATCGTCACCGACGCCACGCTGGAGCTGGATGGCCGCGTGGTGCTGCAAGGCACCGAGCTGCGCCTGGACGGGGAGGCGGCCCGATGAGCATCGATCTGTCCCACGATGGCGACGGGGTCGCCACGGTATTGATGAACCGCCCGCAAAAGCGCAATGCCTTCACGCTGGACATGTATCGCGAATTCGGTCGCGTCATGCGCGAACTCGAGGCTGATGACGCCGTGCGCTGCGTCGTGTTGCGCGGCGCGGGCGGCGCCTTCTGCGCCGGCAGCGACATCGGCGGTTTCGCCGATGAGCGCGACGGCGCGGCGCAGGCGGCCGAATATGCCGCGTTCACGCTGTCCATGACCGGGGCGCTCAAGCAGCTGCGTCATCCCGCGGTGGCCTGCATCGAAGGGGTCTGCGTGGGGGGCGGGCTGGAGCTGGCGGCCATGTGCGACATCCGCGTCGCGGGGCGCGGCAGCCGCTACGGCATTCCGGTGAACCGCATCGGTCTGACCGTGGATCACCAGGAACTGGTCGAGTTGATGGACCTGATCGGCGCGGCGCGCGCCCTGGAAATCCTGCTGGAAGGTCATATATTCGGCGCCGAGGAGGCCCTGTCCAAGGGCTTGCTGAGCCGGATCGTCGACGATGAACGCGTGGTCGAGCACGCCTACGCCACGGCCTTGCGCATCGCCGCCGCGGCGCCGCTGGTCAACCGCTGGCACAAGCGCTTCGTGGCGCAGTTGCGGCAAGGCCGCGCGCTCAGTCCGGCCGAGCGGGCCGAGGCCTATGCCTGCTTCGCCACCGAAGACTACCGGCGCGGACGCGAGGCGTTCGCGCGCAAGCAGGTGCCCGAATTCATCGGCCGCTGATCCGGCTCAAGGCCCAGGAACGAACCCCAGGATCGAACTGTCATGACTCAAACTGCTTCCCCCCTGGCCGGCATCAAGATTCTGGATCTTTCCCAGATCATGGCCGGTCCCTATTGCACCATGGTGCTGGCCGACCTGGGCGCCGAGGTCATCAAGGTCGAGAAGACCGGCGCCGGCGACGATTCCCGCGAAATGGGCCCCTACGTGAATGGCGAGTCCACCTGCTTCGCCCAGATCAACCGCAACAAGCAGGGCGTGGCGCTGAACCTGAAAGACCCAGAGGCGCGCGCCGTGCTGTACGAACTGGCGCGCTGGGCCGATGTGGTGGTCGAGAACTACCGCGTGGGCGTGACGCGATCGCTGGGCGTGGACTACGACACCTTGTCCGCCATCAACCCGCGCCTGGTGTATTGCTCGATTTCCGGCTACGGGCAGTCCGGACCCTACGCGGGCAAGGGCGGGTTCGACCTGGTGGCCCAGGGCATGAGCGGCATCATGAGCATGACGGGCGAGCCTGGCGGGCGTCCGCTGAAATCCGGCATCGCCATCTACGATGTGGGCGCCGGGCTGACGGCCGCCTATGCCATCCTGGCCGCCTGCATCCACCAGATGAAGACGGGCGAAGGCCAGCATGTCGACATCGCCCTGGCCGAATGCGGCCTGCCCTGGTTCGTCTGGGAGGCAGCGGCCTATTTCGCGGAGGGCACAGTGCCTCAGGGCACGGGCAGCCGCCACCGGGTGTCCGCGCCGTACCAGGCATTCGGCACGCGCCAGGGCTACATCATGATCGGCGCGGCCAACCAGCGCACCTGGGAGCGCCTGTGCACCGAGGTGCTCGAACGCCCCGAGCTGGTGACAGACCCGCGCTTCGTGACGAATTCCGACCGGCTTGCCCATATCGCCGAGCTGGAGCCTATCCTGGAGGCGGAGTTCGCCCGCGCCGACGCCGCCACGTGGATTGAACGCTGCGAAAGGGCGGCGGTGCCCTGCGGACCCATCAATGACTTCGGCCAGGCCATGCGCGATCCGCACTACCTGGCGCGCGGCATGGTGCAGGAACTGGAGCATCCCGCATTGGGCAGCATGAAAACCATAGGCATTCCGACCAAGTTCTCGCGCACGCCGGGCGCTTTGCGCACGGCCGCGCCGCTGATGGGGCAGCACACCGACGAGGTATTGCGCCGCTTTGGCGTGCCGGCCGACAGGATCGCGGACATGCGCGCAAGGGGGGCCATCGCCTGACCCGCCGTCGGCGGTCAGCGATCCGAAAACCACAATCGGCAGTACTGAAGTCCTATCCAAGCCACAGGGGACGTCGGCGCCATGGGCACCGACGCTTATTCGAAGTTGAACCAAGAAGTTCACGCCGCAAGGAACCTTCATGACGCAGCCCATCTCTTTTTCCCGCCGCGATTTCCTCGCCGCGAGCGCGGCGCTCGCCGCCGCAGGCCTGACGCCCTTTCCCGCGCGCGCCCAGGGCGCGCAGCCCTTCCGCCTGGGCGCCCTGAACTCCATCACGGGCGTGGGCGGTCCCTACGGACCGGCCATGCTGGAAGCCATCAAGATCGGCGTCGACGAGGTCAACGCGGCCGGCGGCGCGGCTGGACGCCGGTTCCAGCTCTACGCCGAAGATGACCAGACCAAGCCCGACGCGGCGGTGCTGGCCGTCAAGAAGCTCATCGAGATCAACAAGGTCGAGGCCGTGATCGGCATCTGGCCGTCGTCGGTCGGCCTGGCCGCCATGCCCATCACCAACGCGGCCGGCCTGATCACCATGAACACCTGCGGCGCGCCGGAAATGCTGACCGAGAACAAGCGCGGACTGGCCTGGATGTTCCAGGCCTCGAACGCGGTGTTCGGCCGCGCCTTCGCGGAGGTGGCGCGCCAGCGCGGCTTCAAGCGGCCGGCGGTGATGGCGTTCAACAACTCCACCTTCGTCGGGCAGGCGAACTACTTCAGGGATGCCTGGAAGCAGGGCGGCGGCGATGTCAGCGCCTTCGTCATCTACGAGCCCAACCAGACCACTTACCGAACCGAGCTGAACAAGGTGCTCGCCACCAAGCCCGACGTGATCTCGCTGAGCGCCTACCGGCCGGACGCCACCATCATCCTCAAGGAATGGTTCCAGACCGGCCAGGATTGCAAGTTCATCATGCCGGGCTGGACCGCCAACGAAGACCTGGTCAAGGCCCTGGGCAAGGAAGCGACGGAAGGCATCATCTCCATTTCCAACGTGGCGGCGCACGAGCATCCGGCCTACAAGCAATTCGCCGCCGAATTCCGCAAGCGCACCAAGCGCGAACCGGACATCTTCGCATCGCAGTCCTACGACATGGTGATCACCCTGGCGCTCGCCATCGAGGCCGCGGGCAGCACTGCCGACGTGGCCGCCATCAACGGCAAGATTCGCGACGTGACGGGAAAGAGCGGAGCGGAGAAGGTCAGCGGCTTCGCGCAGGGGCAGGCGCTGCTGCGCGCCGGCAAGCCGGTGGACTACGACGGCGCCTCGTCGCGCCTGGAGTTCGGCGCGCACGGCGAAACCGTGCCCGACTTCGGCGTCTTCGACATCCACGATGGCAAGCTGGCGCTCAAGGAAGTCATTGCCGGCAAGGTCTGAACCAGGCCTCCAGGGGGATACAAGATGGATGCAATCACCGTCATCAACGCCGCGATCAACGGCGTCGTGATCGGGATGCTGCTGGCCTTGCCGGCGCTGGCGATCACGCTGGTGTTCGGCATCGCCCGCTTTCCCAACGCGGCCAGCGGCGACTACATGACGCTGGGGGCCTACACGGCGGTTTTCACGCAGGCGGCTGCCGGCGGCTCGATCCTGGCGGGCGGCCTGGCGGCCATCGCGGCAACCACCGCCGTCAGCCTGTTCTTCTATGCCTGGGTGTTCAGGCCGCTCGAGTCGCGCTCGAACGTGTCGCGCCTGATCGCCTCGATCGGCGTGGCCTTCGCCTTGCGCAGCACGATCACGTTCTTCGCCGGCCAGGACCAGTACACCTTCGACCTGCCATTGACGCGCGCCTGGAACTTCGGCGGCGTGCGCATCCTGCCGACCGATCTGTACATCGTCGGCACCGCGCTGGCCGCGCTGGCCCTGGTGTTTGTCCTGATGCACCTCACGCCCACCGGCAGGCGCATGCGGGCGGTGGCGGACAACCCCGAACTCGCGGCCGCTAGCGGCATCCGCGGACGGCGCGTGATGATCACGCTCTGGACCATCGCGGGAGCGTACTGCGGGCTGGGCGGCGTGCTGCTGGGCATCAAGGCCGTGGTCATTCCGGAGCTGGGCTGGGAGCTGCTCATGCCGATGTTCGCGGCGGTGATCCTGGGGGGCATCGGCAATCCGGTGGGGGCGATCGTGGGCATCATGGTCTTCAGCATCGCGCAGGAAGTCGCCAGCCTGGTCGTGGGGCCGGCCTACAAGATCGTGTTCGCGTTCGCGGTATTGCTCTGCGTGCTGCTGTTGCGCCCGCAAGGCATCTTTGGCCGTCCGATGGCGGTGAGGTGAGACGATGGAAGCCTATCTGATTGCAATCGCCATCGGCGTGCTGATCTACATGCTGCTGGCGTTCGGCCTGTCGCTGCACTATGGCTTCACGGGACTGGTGAACTTCGGCCACGTGGGTTTTTTCGCAATAGGCTCGTATGCCTCGGCGCTGCTGTCGCTCAAGGGCGTGCCGGTCCCGCTGGCCATGCTGGCGGCCACGGCCATCGCGGCCTTGTCGGCCTATCCGCTGGGCATGATCGCCCTGCGGCTGGGCAGCGACTATCTGGCCATCGTCACGCTGGGATTCTCGGAATCGCTGCGCATGATGCTGCAGACCGAGGAATGGCTGACACGCGGCATGCACGGCCTGCCCGGCATTCCTCGCCTGTTCGCCGGCTGGGCTTCGCCGCAGACCGTGGACCTGTGGATCATGCTGGCGCTGTTGGCGGTCAACGCGGGCGCGCTGCTGCTGATACACCTGGTGATCCGCAGTCCGTTCGGCCGCGTCATCGAAGCGGTGCGCGACAACGAGGTGGCGGTGCGGGCCCTGGGCAAGGATCCGGCCCGCTTCAAGACCCGCTCATTGATGCTGGGGGCGGGCCTGGCGGGGCTGGCCGGCGCCTTCCAGGCGCACTACCTGACCTTCATCAGTCCGGAACAGTTTGTGCCGCTGATCACGTTCTACATCTGGATCGCCATCATCCTGGGCGGAGTGGGGCGGCTGG
Source organism: Achromobacter sp. Marseille-Q0513 (assembly GCF_018195695.1). Lineage (NCBI taxonomy): Bacteria > Pseudomonadati > Pseudomonadota > Betaproteobacteria > Burkholderiales > Alcaligenaceae > Achromobacter > Achromobacter sp. Marseille-Q0513. The sequence goes on from NZ_JAGTJY010000106.1 coordinate 8,712, forward strand.
CGGGCGTGGTTGCCGGCACCGCGCTGCTGGTCGGCTTTCTGGAGGGGTCCCGTTTCGTGCGCGACTTCGTGGGCGGCATTTCCGAGGTGCAGATGGCCAGCGTGCGCATCGGCATCATCGGGCTGGCGCTGATCTGCGTCGTGCTCTACCGGCCGCAGGGCCTGTTCGGCAACCGTTCCACGCGCAGGAGATAAGGCATGGCCTTGCTATCAATCAACGGACTCAGCGCCGGCTTCGCCGGATTCAAGGCGCTGGATGACGTGTCGCTGGAAGTGCGCGAAGGCGAGCTGGTCGGGCTGATCGGCACCAACGGCGCGGGCAAGAGCACCTTGTTCTCGGTCGTCAGCGGGTATATCCCGCCCAGCGCCGGCACGGTGAGCTTCGGCGGCGAAGACATCACGGGCATGGCCGTGCACCGGCGGGTCAGGCGAGGGCTGGCGCGCACTTTTCAGGGGCCGCGCGAGTTCAGCCAGTTGACCGTGTTCGACAACATGATGGCCGCCGCGCCGGACCAGCGCGGCGAGAAACTGTCAGCGCTGCTATTCGCGCGCCGGGAAGTGGCCCGCGAAGAGGCGCGCCTGGCCGAGCGCGTGCGCGGGCTGCTGGATTTCCTGAACCTGTCCAGGGTGGCCGACGAGCCGGCCGGCAAGCTGTCGGGCGGGCAGAAGAAACTGCTGGAACTGGGCCGGCTGCTGATGCTGGAGCCGCGCTGCATCCTGCTGGACGAACCCTTCGCCGGCGTCAACCCGGTGCTGATCGAGGAACTGTCGGACCGCATCGTCGAACTGAACCGGCGCGGACTGACCGTCGCCATCATCGAGCACAACCTGGAAGAACTGGCGCGCATCGCGCCGCGCATGTACGTGATGGACCGTGGGCGGGTGATCGCCGAGGGGGCGCCGGACAGCGTCCTGGCCAATGAACAGGTGCGCGAGGCGTACATGGGGGGTGTGATATGAGCCTGCTCGTCGTGCAGGGCTTTGCCGGCGGCTACGGCGAGGTCGATATCGTCAGCGGCATCGACATGCGCGTGGGCGCGCGAGAGATCGTCACCATCGCCGGCACCAACGGCGCGGGCAAGTCCACCCTGGTCAAGGCCGTGATGGGCCTCTTGCCGCGCATGGCCGGCGTGCTGGCTTTTGATGGCCGCGACCTGCTGGCCTTGCCTGTCGAGGAGCGCGTGCGCATCGGAATCTCCTATGTGCCGCAGGTGCGCAATGTGTTCGGCGCCCTGACCGTGCTGGAGAACCTGCGCGTGGTCGAGCACGTGCGCGGACGCGAGCAGCGCATCCGCGACATGTTCGACCTGTTTCCCGCGCTGGCGGGCAGGCGCGGGACGCACGCCGAGAACCTGTCCGGCGGCGAGCGCCAGCAACTGGCCTTCGCGCGCGCGCTGATGTCCTCGCCGCGCCTGATGGTGCTGGACGAGCCTTCCGCTGCCCTGTCGCCGGCCCTGACTGAACAGGTCTTCGCCGAAGTGCGCCGCCTGCCGCAGATCGGGGTGGGCGTGCTGATGGTGGAACAGCGCGCGCGCCAGGCGCTGGCCTTCAGCGACCGGGGCTACATCCTGGACTCGGGCCGCATCGTGTTGACCGATACGGGGCAGGCGCTGCTGGCCAATGAGCATATGAGCGACCTGTATATCGGGCGGGGCGGCCAGGCCAGGGGCGTCGACGTTCGCTTGAATGGCGGCGGATCCGACGCGGGCCCCGTCTCATCCCCTTCCTTTTCTTAGCCAGGAGCCATGCCTTGTCCACTTCCGATATGACTGATTCCCCGGCCGTGCGCCGACCGCCGCCGGGCGATGTCGCCACGCTGACCGCCATGGAAGGCCTGGCGGCGCTGGAGCGTGGCGCGCTGAGCTGCGAGGACTGGACCCGCGCCTGCCTGGAGCGCATCGAGCAGCGCGATGGACAGGTCCATGCCTGGGTGCGCGTGGATGCGCATGGGGCGCTGGCGCGCGCCCGCGCCTGGGACCGCCACGGACGCCAGCGCTTGCTGGACGGCGTGCCGCTGGGTATCAAGGACACGATAGATACCGCCGACCTGCCAACGGAGCTGGGCGACCCCGAGATTTTTCCCGGACGCCGGCCGGATGCGGATGCGCCCGTGGCCAGCCAGGCGCGCGCGCTGGGTTTCAACGTACTGGGCAAGAACACGGTATCGCGTCACGCAATCATGCTGCCCGGACCGGCGCGCAATCCGCATGACCTGACGCGCACGCCGGCGGCCTCGTCGGCCGGGTCCGCCGCCGCCGTGGCCGATTTCATGGCGCCGCTGTCCATTGGCACGCAGACGGCCGGATCCATCCTGCGCCCATCCGCGTTCTGCGGCGTGGTCGGCTTCAAGCCCACGCTGGACGCCATTCCCTACGTGGGCATACGGCGCTACTCGCGCCCGCTGGACGTGATCGGCCCGATCGCGCGTTCCGTGGCGGATGCCGCGCTCTTCATGCGTGCTTTCACCGGGGATCCCCGCTACGACCCGCAATCGGTACTGCGCGACGATTTCCGCGTCGGCGTGTGGCGCTCCAAGCACTGGGCCGACACGGAGTCCTGCATGCGCGAGGTGTTCGACGGTCATCTTCAGTCGCTGTCGCGCGCGGGCGTGCAAGTGACGGAGCTGTCCATGCCGCCCGGGTTCGAGGCGATGGGCGAAGCGCAGGACGTGATCATGGCCTACGACCTGGCCCGCGAGTACGCGATGCTCAAGCGCGACCATGCCGCGCTGTGCGATCCGGGATTGATCGAGTACCTGACGATGGGCGAGGGCATCTCGGCATCCGAGTACGCGGCCGCGCTGGACGCGGCGGATGCCTGCCGTCGCGCGTTCCATGATGTCGCGCGCGATGTGGACGCGCTGGCCATGCCGTCCACGCTGGGCGAGGCGCCGCCTGCCAGCGGTACCGGCAGTTCGGCCTTCATCCGCATCTGGTCCCTGCTGCACAACCCGTCGATCACCTTGCCGGCGGCGCGGGGACCCAACGGCTTGCCGTTGGGCTTTCAGTTGGTGGGTTTCGTCAAGGAAGATCCGCGCCTGCTGTACTGGGCGCGTTGCGTGGAGCGCATCCTGGGGTCCACCGCGCACCGGGCCTGAACCGGATTCCTGCTTTGCCTGGCGCGCATGCCGGTGCGCGCTGGGTATTTCGGCGCCTGCGGGCGCTTTTTTTTGGCCTGGCTCGCAATGGCCTCGTTGATGTTTTTCTCATATTTGCTGGGGTTTTCCCTTGTAATTCTCAATTTTCGGGAATAATTTGCGGGATCAAAGCCATAAATTGATAATCTCCGCTCCAGTTCGTTTGGAGATGAATCTTGACACCCGACCCCTCTGTCGGCGCCGGCGCGGATCGCGTCCTGTATGTGCTGGCCACGCTGGCCCGGCATGACGGGCCGCTCAGCATCGCGGCGCTGGCCGAACAGACCGGCCTGGCGCAAAGCACGCTGTACCGGCAGGTGGCGCTGCTCAAGCGCTGGGGCTTCGTCGCCGAACACGATGGCGAGTACGGGCCGGGGCCGCTCAGCGTGCAGCTGGCCTGGGGCTTCGACCAGTCTTCCTTCCTGATCCATGAAGCGCAGCCGGACATGGCGGCGCTGGCGGTCGCGTCCGGCGAGACCATCGGCCTGCTGGTCGCGGTCAAGGACCAGGCCGTCTGCCTGGACATGGTGGAAAGCCAGCATCCGCTGCGCTGCTCGTTCACCAAGGGTCGCGGCCTGCCGCTGGCCCGGGGCGCGTCGGCCAAGTCCCTGCTGGCCTTCATGCCGGTGGCGCGCCTGCAGGCAGCGCTGGGCTACCTGGCCGGCGAGGCGGGCATGGATCCGGCGCGCCTGTCCGGGGAGCTGGAAACCATACGCGGGCAGGGCTACGCCGTCACCGACAGCGAAGTCGACGCCGGCGTCTGGGGCGTGAGCGTGCCGATCTTCCAGCGCGCCCACCAGGCCGTCGCCTCGATCACGCTGATGGCGCCGTCGACTCGCGCGGCCCAACGCCCGCAGGCCCTGATCGACATGACGGTCGGCGCCGCCCGGCGCATTTCGCAGAAGCTGCAGGCGCGCTGAGCGCCAGGCCCGATACCGTCACGTTCCGAATACCGTCCCGACCGACCTTGATTTTCCATTCCATGCTGTCCCGGCGCTCCACCGCGTTCCCCGTTCCGCCTGCCGCCTCGCGGCTCGCCTTTTCGATATCCCTTTCCTAGGATTGATCATGACCACTCGTCGCACTCTGCTGACCGCCGCCCTGAGCCTGGGCCTGGCCGCCTGGACCGCCGGTTCCGCCCACGCGCAGGAAACCATCCGCGCCGTCACCGACGCCACCTTCCCGCCCATGGAATTCGTCAAGGACGGCAAGCGCACCGGCTTCGACATCGAGCTGGTGGAAGCCCTGGCCGGCGCCATGGGCAAGAAGGTCGAATGGATCGACATCGACTTCAAGGGCCTGATTCCCGCCCTGCAGGCCGGCCGCGCCGACATCGCCGTGTCCGCCATCTACATCACGCCCGAGCGCAGCCGCGTGGTCGATTTCACCGACCCGTACTACGCCGGCGGCCTGGTCGTGCTGACCAAGAAGGACGGCCCGATCAAGACGCTGAAGGACATGGACGGCCGCAAGGTCTCGGTGCAGGTCGGCACCAAGTCGGTCAACTACCTGAAGGAACACTTCCCGTCCGTGCAGCGCGTCGAAGTCGAAAAGAACCAGGAAATGTTCAGCCTGGTGCAGATCGGCCGCGCCGAAGCCGCCGTGACGGGCAAGCCCGCCGCCAAGCTGTTCGCGCAAAGCACGCCGGACCTGACCGTGCTGAACGAGCAGGTCACCACCGAGGAATACGGCATCGCCGTGCCCAAGAACAAGCCCGAGCTGACCCGCGACCTGAACGCCGCGCTGGCCAAGCTCAAGGCTGACGGCAGCTACCAGGCCATTGTCACCAAGTGGTTCGAGGCCCCCGCGAAATGAACCAGCCTTTGGATTTTTCCGCCGTCTTTGCCGACTTCGACGCGCTGCTGCGCGGCGCGCTGGTCAGCATCGAGGTGACCGCCGGCGCTTTGCTGGTGGGCTGTGTCGTCGGCCTGCTGGTCGGCGTGGGCCGGCTCAACCCGCAGCGCCGCGTGATCTACAACCTGTGCAGCGTCTACCTGCTGCTGTTCCGCGGCACGCCCCTGCTGGTGCAGCTGTTCATCTGGTTCTTCGGCCTGCCGCGATTCGGCATCACGCTGCCGGCCTTCGTCTGCGGCGTGGTGGGCCTGGGCATGTATTCCGGCGCCTATGTGTCGGAAATCGTGCGCGGCGCCATCCAGTCGGTGGATCGCGGCCAGACCGAGGCGGCGCGTTCGCTTGGCATGTCCTCGGGCCAGGCCATGCGCATCATCATCCTGCCGCAGGCAGTGGTGCGCATGATCCCGCCGCTGGGCAATGAGTTCATCGCGCTGATCAAGAACTCGGCGCTGGTGTCGCTGCTGACCATCCATGACCTGATGCACGAAGGCCAGAAGATCATCAGCGTGTCGTATCTGGCGCTGGAAACCTATCTGGTGGTGGCGCTGGTCTATCTGGTCCTGACCACGGTCGCGATGGTGATACTGCGCAAGGTCGAGCAACACCTGCGCGCCGGGGGGATGGTGCAATGAACACCGCAACCATGAATGAAATGATCCGCATCCGCGGCCTGCAGAAATCCTATGGCGACCACGCCGTGCTGCGCGGCATCGACTTCGACGTGCTGCCGTCGCAGGTGGTGGTGGTGATCGGGCCCAGCGGCTCGGGCAAGAGCACGCTGCTGCGCTGCTGCAACGGGCTGGAAGTGGCGCAGGGCGGCACCGTCCGCATCTGCGGCCAGACCCTGCAGGACAACGGCAAGCTGCTGCCCGAGGCGCAACTGAACCAGCTGCGCATGCAGGTGGGCATGGTGTTCCAGGGCTTCAACCTGTTCCCGCACCTGTCGGTGCTGGACAACGTCACGGTCGGTCCGCGCAAGCTGCGCGGCATGGGCCGCGACGAGGCCCACGCGCTGGCCGAGGACCTGCTGACCAAGGTCGGCCTGAGCCAGAAGATGAACGCCATGCCGGCCAGCCTGTCCGGCGGCCAGAAGCAGCGCGTGGCCATCGCCCGCGCGCTGGCCATGCAGCCCAAGGTCATGCTGTTCGACGAGCCGACCTCGGCGCTGGATCCGGAGCTGGTGGGCGAAGTGCTGCAGGTCATGAAGCTGCTGGCCCGCGAGGGCATGACCATGATGGTGGTCACGCACGAAATGGGCTTCGCGCGCGACGTGGCCGACGTGGTGGCGGTGATGGACGGCGGCGTGATCCTGGAATCCGGCTCGCCCGACGTGATCTTCACCCAGCCGCGCGAGGCGCGCACCCGCGCCTTCCTGCAGGCCGTGCTGAACAACGGCCAGGGAGAGCAGGCATGAGCACGCCCCAACTGGACGCCAGCGTCTGGGTGGCGCGCGACGACAGCGCCGAGCGCGGCGACACGCGCCGCCTGGCGCACATCGTGCGCGCCTACGACGGCCAGGCCGAGGCGGGCGAGGGCGTGCTGCTGGGCTTTGCCTGCGACGCCGGCGTGGCCCGCAACCAGGGCCGCGTGGGCGCGGCGGCCGGCCCGGCCGGCATCCGCAAGTTCCTGGCCGGCCTGCCGGCCCATGGGCTGACGCGGCTGCTGGACGCCGGCGACGTGGCCTGCGAGGGCGACGCGCTGGAAGCGGCGCAGGACGCGCTGGGCCAGCGCGTGGCCGCGCTGCTGGGGCAGGGCGCCCGCCCGCTGGTGCTGGGCGGCGGCCACGAGATCGCCTGGGGCAGCTTCCAGGGCCTGGCGCGCTGGCTGGAGTCGCGCGGCGACGACGGCGCCGTGCTGGTGCTGAACCTGGACGCGCACTTCGACCTGCGCACCGGCCGGCCCGGCAGCTCGGGCACGCCGTTCGATCAGATCGCCAGCTACTGCCAGGAACGCGGCCGCAAGCTGCAGTACGCCTGCCTGGGCGTGTCGCGGCTGGCCAACACGCCGGCGCTGTTCGCGCGCGCCGACGAAGTGGGCGCGGTCTGGGTCGAGGACCGCGACATGGGTGAACGCCATCTGCAGGCACGGCTGGAACAGCTGGACGGCCTGCTGGCGGCGGCCAGCCATGTGTACCTGACCATCGACCTGGACGTGCTGCCGGCGGCGGTCATGCCCGGCGTGTCGGCGCCCGCGCCTTACGGCGTGCCGATGGCGGTGGTCGAGGAAATCGCGCTGCGCGTCAAGGCCAGCGGCAAGCTCCGGCTGGCCGACATGGCCGAGTACAACCCGCGTTTCGACGTGGACGGCCATGGCGCCCGCGCGGCGGCGCGGCTGGCCTGGCAGTTGCTGTCGGCCTGAGCGTTAGCGGGACCGCCTGAAAAGGCAAGGGCGGCCGCTGCGCGAGCAGGCCGCCCTTTTTCTTGTGCACGGCGCGCGGAGCCGGCAGGTTCCGCGCGCCGTTCCCGTCTCAGCCCGTCAGACCGGCGGCGTCAGCGGAATCGACATCTGGTGATGGAACAGATTGTCGGGATCCACCGAACGCTTGGTCGCGATCAGCTGGTTGACCTTGTTGCCGTAGTACAGGTGCAGCCAGCCCGGATCGATCTGCGCGTGGGTCTGGTTGGTGTACTTCATGTCCACGTCCGGGTAGTTGATGTAGCAACCCTCGAACGGGGAGCCGGGCTGATAGACGGGCTTGCCGCCATACTGCCCGAAGTACTCGTCGTACAGGTCCGAGATCCACTTCAGATAGAACGCATCGTCGGCCGGATCGGTCCAGTAGACCTGGAACTGCGACTTCAGCAGCGAGGAACGTTGCGGGACGCTGGTGGGGTTGAGCGTTTCGTCGTTGCGGTTGATGCGTCCGCCATACGAATCGATCTGCACCAGGGCCTGGTTCAGGCGCGGGTCGGCCGTGCCGTTCAGGTACTCCCACATGGCGGTGATTTCCACGTCGGTGAAGTTCGCGCGGTGGTACGAGGACTTGTACTTGCCGCGCTGGTTGCTGCCCGAGCCGTTGATGTTCTGCGTCAGCCACAGCCAGTCCATCAGCCGCGCGTCCTGCACCGGGTGGGACAGGTCCAGCGGCGCTTCGGTCAGGCGCCGCGTCGGTCCGAGCCAGTTGGCCTCGATGTTGATGCTGGGGACCGTGGCGGCGGCCGCGTTCATGGCGTTGACGAAGTTGATGAAGGGCTGGTCGCGCGCGCCGCCGACCTTGCCGTCCGTGCCCGTGTACTGGATGTTGAGCACGATGTCGCCGGTGGAGCGGTGCTGGACCTTCAGCAGCGTGAACAGTCCGCCGTTGGCCTTGGCCGGGTCGGAGCTGTTCCAGTCGGCGTCATTGTCCGCGAACCACTGGTAGTAGGCCTTCATGAAGCGGCCGAAGGCGGCCTTGCCGGTGGCGCCCGTGCCGAACGAGGCCCAGGGATACGACAGCGACAGCCAGTAGGCCTGCTGCGGCGCGACGGGCAGTTCCGCGAAGTAGTAGTTCAGGATGATGCCGTAGTTGCCGCCACCGCCGCCACGGCACGCGATGAACAGGTCGCGGTCGGTGCCGACGCTGGCCAGGTTGACGTGCTTGGCGACCAAGGCGTTCTGGCCAGGGTCCTTGGGCACCAGGATGTCCACGCCCGACAGCCAATCGACCGTCAGGCCCTGCAGGCGCGACAGCAGGCCATAGCCGCCGCCGACGATGTGGCCGCCCGCGCCCACCGAGTAGCACGAGCCGCCGGGCAGGGTCCGGTTGGCCGACTTGTACAGATTGACGTAGCCGTCCCAGTTCTGGTTGCCGGCGGCGGCCGAGAACTTGTAGCGCGCCGAAGCGTTCCAGGGCGAGGACACGTCACCGGCCTCGCTGTAGCGCAGGCCCGTCACCAGGCCGATGTCGATGATGGCAAGGGACTTGCCGTGGTCCTCGGGCAGCTTGTTCGCCACGAAGCCTTCGTAGCAATGGCCGCCGCTGCGCACCGTGATGCGGCAGCCCTTGGCCAGCGCGTCGTTGGCGGCAGCCAGGACCGATTGCGCATCGTGGCAGACATAGATCGCGTCCGCACCCTCGCCGGTGGTGGGGAAACGCAGGTTGAAACCCTTTTGCAGGGTTCGGTAGCGCTGGTCATCGTTATTGACAAAGACAAAATCCGACATGAGATCCTCTATGTTTTAAGGGTTCATAAGGGTCTTCAGACGCTAGGTCTTCACATGCAAGGTCTTCACATGCGACCGGACTCCCGCCTGGCGGCGGAATGACTCGCACACGCTATCCCCAGCCGGTCGCCGGGGACCTGCGCATTGTGCGGGATCAGGGTGACGGATTCAATGCTGTGCGACATGCCGGCGGAGGATGGACGCTGGCGCCGCCGCGCACTAGGATAGGCAGGGCGGGAAGCCGTCTGAGGGCAGGCGCCGAATGGACGCGGGCCCGCCTTTCGGAAGGCTCCGATTTATATATGTCCCCATTTAAAATATTTTCATTAAAAATGGGGACGATATAGGTTTCGTGGATAAAATGGCGCAACTTTGTCAGGAGAGCCAGCTCATGTCTCAAACTCCCACCCACGCATTGCCGTCTTATCTGAACGCCGACGACCTCGGCCCCTGGGGCAACTACCTGCAGCAGGTCGACCGGGTCACCCCGTACCTCGGTTCGCTGGCACGCTGGGTCGAGACCCTGAAGCGCCCGAAGCGCTCGCTGATCGTCGATGTGCCGATCGAGCTGGACAACGGCAAGATCGCCCACTTCGAGGGCTATCGCGTGCAGCACAACACCTCGCGCGGCCCCGGCAAGGGCGGCGTGCGCTTCCACCAGGACGTGACGCTCTCCGAAGTCATGGCGCTGTCGGCCTGGATGTCGATCAAGAACGCCGCGGTGAACCTGCCCTACGGTGGCGCCAAGGGCGGCATCCGCGTCGACCCGCGCACGCTGTCGCTGTCCGAGCTCGAGCGCGTGACGCGCCGCTACACCTCGGAAATCGGCGTGATCATCGGACCGTCCAAGGACATTCCGGCTCCCGACGTGAACACCAACGCCCAGACCATGGCCTGGATGATGGACACGTACTCCATGAACGAAGGCTCGACCGCCACCGGCGTCGTGACCGGCAAGCCGATCGCGCTGGGCGGCAGCCTGGGCCGCGTCGAGGCCACCGGCCGCGGCGTGTTCGTGGTGGGCTGCGAAGCCGCGCGCGACCTGAACATCAACGTCGCCGGCGCGCGCGTGGTGGTGCAGGGCTTCGGCAACGTCGGCGGCACCGCCGCCCGCCTGTTCCATGAAGCTGGCGCCAAGGTCATCGCCGCCCAGGACCACACCGGCACCGTGCACAACGCGGCCGGCCTGGACGTGCACAAGCTGCTGTCGCACGTGTCGCAGCATGGCGGCGTGGGCGGCTTCACCGGCGGCCAGGCGATGGACAAGAACGAGTTCTGGACCCTGGAAACCGAATTCCTGATCCCGGCTGCCCTGGAAAGCCAGATCACCGCCGCGAACGCCGCCAAGGTGCGCGCCAAGATCGTGGTGGAAGGCGCCAACGGCCCGACCACCCCGGAAGCCGACGACATCCTGTTCGAGCACGGCGTGTACGTGGTGCCGGACGTGCTGGCCAACGCCGGCGGCGTGACGGTGTCGTACTTCGAGTGGGTGCAGGACTTCTCCAGCTTCTTCTGGAGCGAGGACGAGATCAACCAGCGCCTGGAGCGCATCATGCGCGAAGCCTATGCCGGCATCTCGCAAGTGGCGCGCGAGCACAAGGTCACGCTGCGCACCGCCGCCTTCATCGTGGCGTGCACGCGGATCCTGCAAGCCCGTCAGGTGCGCGGCCTGTATCCGTGATATCCGAACTGGCGGGACGCCGTCAGGCGTCCCGCCGGGGAGCCGGAGGAAGACAATAAGAAGATCGCCCCGCAAGGGGCGATCTTCATTTGGGCGGCCGGCGCGCTTGCGTTGCTCCGTCCACCGGCGCCTCCACGGGGCGCTGGCCGGCGCGTCTGCCGGCCGACGCGATCAGGACGCCGGCAGCAGCTCGGGCTTGAGGATGCCGCGCAGTTCCGAGTACGGAATGCTGATCTCCGGTTCGCCCTGCGCGTAGGGCGCGATCGAATAGGCCGGATACTTGACGACCATGCCGTCGCGGGTCAGCGCGTAGTTGTCGTTCTCCTGGAACGGCCACATCTTGTCGTAGGCCGCCGGGTCGCGGCGGGCCTCGGCGTTGCCCTGCAGCCACTTGGCGTGGGCCCGGCGCAGCGCGGTCACGTATTCGGCGCGGCGGCCGGGAATCAGCGCCTCGTCCAGCGCCATCACGCGTCCGCGGGCGAGCTCCCAGTTCAGGAACTGGGTGGCGGGAATGCCGTGGGCCGAACCCGTCAGGAATTGCTCGGTGTGCAGTTCGATGGCGACGACGCCGCCGACCGTGTCGCGCACGCGCGCCTTGAAGTAGGTGGCATCGCGCGGACGCGCGGTCTGCCAGAAATACTGCGTGTATTCCGACAGCGTTTCATAGGGGCCGCGGCGCTGGGCGTCGGTGCCGGTCATGTAGGCCAGCACGTGGTCGACCAGCGCCGTCAGCTTGGGTATGCCAGGGAAGGCCACGCTGTCGATCTCGATGCGCGGGCAGTCGCCCTTGCAGTCGGGCTTGTCGGACGCCCATTTGATGCGCTCGGTGGCCAGGTCGCCCACTTTCTCCGGGGTTGAAGACGTAGCGGCGGGCGCGGCCAGCGTGATGTTGGCGGGCGGCGAACTGCCGCAGCCCGCCAGCGCCAGCGCGGCGGCCAGGGACAGGACGCCAGCCGCGCCTCGGTGCGTGAACGTGCGACGCATAGACAGGAACCTCCAGGTAAAACGGGGCAAGACCGAGGCGGCCGCGCTCAGGGCACGACCGCCGTCCACTCGGCCGACGAGAACTTCTCGTCGGCCTGGGCCTGCGCGCGCGCCAGCGTCGCCTCGCCGATCTGGCCGGGGCTCAGCCGGTGCAGGCCGGCGAAGGTGTCCACCATGCGCTGGATCACGTCCGCGCGCGCCAGGCCTGTCTGCGTGCGCAGCGGGTCGACGCGCTTCTTCGCGCTGGTGGTGCCTTTGTCCGACAGTTTCTCGCGGCCGATGCGCAGGACCTCCACCATTTTATCGGCGTCGATGTCATAGGCCATGGTGACGTGGTGCAGCACCGCGCCGGAACGCCGCGCCTGCGCCGCGCCGCCGATCTTGCCCAGGTCCGAGGCGATGTCGTTCAGCGGCTGGTACCAGGCCTTGATGCCCAGGCTCTTGAGGGCTTCCAGCACCCAGGCGTCCAGGAAGGCATAGGACTCCTGGAAGCTCATGCCCTGCACCAGCGCCTGCGGCACGCTCAGGGAATAGGTGATGGAATTGCCCGGCTCCATGAACATGGCGCCGCCGCCGCTGACCCGGCGCACCACGGTGATGCCGTGGCGCTGCGCGCCATCGGGGTCGACCTCGTTCTTGAGCGACTGGAAGCGGCCGATGACGACGGCCGGCTCGGCCCATTCCCAGATGCGCAGCGTGGGCGGGCGCAGCCCGGCGCCGCCCTCGTCGGTGATGGCCGCGTCCAGCGCCATGTGCAGCGCCGGCGATTGCGGGCCTTCGTGGATCAGCTGCCAGTCGTAGTCGTTCCAGTCGGTGCGGTTCGCGCTCATGCCAGGGCCCGCCGCAAGGTCACGGCCACGGCCTCGGCCGAGAAACCGAACATCTCGGCGTCGGAGGGCAGGGCCGATTGCACCGCCAGCGCCAGCTCCAGCTCGCCGGCGTCGGCCGGCATGCCGGTCAGGCCGCGGTTGATCGCTTCCAGCGCCTCGGGCGGCTCCAGGAAGAAGTCTCCGCTGATGCGCACGTCGGCCAGCCGGCCATCGCGCACCTCCACGTCCGCGACGACCAGCTTGCCGCCGGGGACCTTGTATTCGCCATGCATGGGCGCTCCTTTCTAATGCTCTAGATTCAGTTTCATGCCGTCGTGG